>JBHLRV010000001.1:0-27489 GCA_048882205.1 Candidatus Thorarchaeota archaeon
TTCACATAGAGATTGTGTCATGAGTCTGAAGAGCAGAATCAATTAGGGCATATCTATCACATCAAGAGGGTCTATTGGCTCTACAGTTTCACCCTCTTCTCTCAACCTCAAAATAGCAAGCTCGTAGGCTTTCAGAACGTCCGCCTTTGTAATGAAGCCAACCATCACATTGGGTATTCTTGGATCCACCACGACAGCATGTCCTTCGTTTCTTTCCAGCATGGTATGCAATACGCTGTCCATTGAGCTGTGTGGACTGATGCGCAAGAAGTCTGTACTCATCACATCTCTGACCAGTGGTTCACAGTCATCATCTCTATCACAGAACAGATCTTCGGTGATCAGAGTTCCAACAATAAGCCCTTCAGCACTTACCACTGGGAATTTCGTATGCTGAGTTTCATCTACTATCTGCAAAACCTGATCCCTTGCCATATCTGGACTGAGCACGGTGGGGGTTTCAGTCATCACATGGGCGACCTTGGCTTCTTTCAACGCACCAATGTAGAAACCTCGTCGCAGCCGGACACCTCTTCTCGACAGTTTGAGAGTATAGATGCTCTCTTCCTCGATTGAGGAAGCAATCAGGAATGAAGTTGATACGGCAATCATCAGCGGGAGAATCATTGAGTAGTCGGCCGTCATCTCCATGATGATTACTATACATGTGATCGGAGCTCTTCCCGTTCCGGCGAATAATGCCGCCATTCCAACGAGTGCAAAGCCTACAGGCTGTGGGACCACTTCAGGAAGAAGAGTCGAGAAGGTCACTCCGAATGCGCCTCCTAGAGCCGTACCTATGAAAAGGGTGGGGGCAAAGACACCACCCGATCCACCAGAGCCGAGCGTGAATGAAGTAGCCAGAGCCTTCAGAAGCCCAAATACAACTAATGCCGCTACAGATACACTCCCAATCAAGGCAGCATCTACAAAAGCATAGCCCACTCCCATAATCGCTGGAAAGTATGGGTCGCCGTCGAATAGACCTGCATAGGAGAAGGAGTCCTCCATGAGGAGCACAGCCACAGCAAGTGCTCCTACCATCAAACCGCCAATTACTGGAAGAATATGCCTCGGAGTCTTCAGGCGCTCAAACAAGTCCTCGACAGCATAGAATCCTCTGGTCCACAACACACTGGCAATACCAAGCAGAAGGCCCAACAAAAGGTATAGTATGAGTTCAAAATAGTTATTCAGAAGCAGGATCGGGGCCTGAAACGATGGCTGCGTTCCCAGAATCCAACCCGCAAGTGCTGTCGCCACAACAGAGGAAAGAATCACAGGGATAATCGAGAATCCCACTATTCCGCCTGCAATCACTTCAATGCCAAAGAGAGTTCCTCCAAGAGGTGCGTTGAATGTGGCTGCAATGCCTGATGCCACTCCACAGACAACCAGTGTCTTGGTCATTCGTTTATCGAGTTTCAGAGAACTCGCAATGGCTGAACCTATACCACCGCCAATCTGCGCGATAGGCCCCTCTCGCCCGCAGGAACCTCCCGAACCAATCGTCATTGCTGAAGCCAGACTCTTCAGAAGAGGAACTCTCATCCGCATTCTTCCTCCTCGAAATGAGTATGCCTCCACTATTTCCGGCACACCATGTCCTTTCGCCTCAGGCACATAGTTCTGTACTATGAAACCAACCACTAGACCACCCACTGCTGGGACAATGAGCCAGCCCCAAACACCGAGTAGTTGTGGCACTACTACAGACAATGAGCTAGTTCCCAGTATCAACCATCTGAAGCCGACTGCTACCAATCCCGAAACCACACCCACAACAGCCCCAAGTCCATAGATTCGCACCTGTTTCCTCATGATTCCGCTTTCTAGCATGTATTCGGTCACCTTCTGTCCAAGACTGAAAACAAATGAACTGTAGTTTGGCTGTCAACACAGAATCCGGTTCCGGGAGTCTGGGGCAGTCACGAATTGCCAGATAATCCCGAGTCTCTCTTAAACATTCCCGCGCTGCAAATCCATCGTTCAAGAATCAACGTTGAATCCGAATGGGGTGCAGCGGCCCCGCAGCGTCGATCGTCCTTTTTCTCAGTGCTATCTAACACCTTTCTCAAAGCAGCGCCCTCTGGGGCTCCACCACCTAGTCTTAGGGCTGTTCCCGCCAGGGCCTGACCCGTTTCGACATTTTGAGCACACTCACAGCAGTCCTACGACTGTTGCTGTGGCTGTGACAGACTCCAGAGACTGCTCGTCAACGTCCAGTGAAAGGACACATGAGCGTCCGGGTTCGTCCTCAGCGTTGGTTACTAGTCCCGGCTATTGCCATACCGGCTACAGGTCGCGGCAAACGACCCGACCCTACCCGCTGCAATAGAATCTGGAATCAGTTCTCGTAAAAACATTCCGAAGTCATCATCTAGACGAATGAACCTGTCGCTCTCTTTATCTCCGTAATCTCCTGTAAAACCTCAACCTCAGAAGGCGTAAGGTCATCTAGGAACTTCTTTCTCATAACCAGAATGTGCTTGTCAGGAACGTCAGAATAGAGGGTCTGGTCATTCTTCACCTGTCTACCTATAGTGGGACCCCTGATAGACACAGCAACCTCCATGCCATTTGTGGCTTCGTCTATGGTCACGCTCCTGTCCTGAATCTGCAGAATCGTGCCAATACGTTTCCCTTCGGAGTTGATCAGCCCGATCCTTGGTCTTATGATGCCGTGGATTCTTACTCCCACTATTGCCGGGTCCTTCTGCCTAAAGACATACTCGGGCATCAACTCGATTTTACCAGGTCTGATTATTGCACTGAGAAACTCAGCCTTTGCCTGTTCCCTCTTGACAATCAACCAAGCATTATACTCATCATAGAGTCGATAGATGACCTCATTGAGGAAGGTTTCTACTCCGTACTCTGCCGCCAAGTCTTCTATGTCAGGGGCGAATTTCACGTTGAATCCCAGAACAACCGCATTCAGAGGGTCAGTGTCTCCGGCGGCCTTGGCCTCCACAACGTCGCGTTTCACTATCGTACCTACATCTGCTACGCGTACTGGGACATTTCGGTCTTGCAGGAACTTGGTGACCGCTTCTAACGAGCCAAGAGTATCAGTCTTTACCACGATTCCAGAAGAGTCTCGCTGAATTCGTATCGAACTGACCTCTTCTTGCACTTTCTGCTTAATAGCGTCCAGCTCATCCAAACTCTCCACTGCATAGACCGGCGCACCAGCCACCGCCCCTTCTATGTCTGGTGCCACTATCTTCACGCCTGCTGCTGCATGCACCCCTTCAACCGGGTTGAACTTCTCCTTCGGATCCCGAATCTCGTCAAGTTCCTTTGGCTGTAGCAGAGCTCTGATCTTCGCAACAATGACGCCGTCAAGACCACCTACGACTATTGTGTCAGTCTTCTTCAGAATACCTTCATAGATGATGGTATCCAAAGTCATTCCAAGTCCTGTTTCTTCTCTAACCTCTAGTATCGCTCCCCTTGCTGGGCCGTCTGATATCTGAAGCCTGTCTTTCATGTATTGTTGAGTAAGACCAGAAAGGACCATGAGAAGTTCTGGAATCCCGGTCCCGGTCTTTGCACTAGTGGGCACAATGGCAACGGACTTTGAGAAGTCTTCTACTCTATCGAACCTTTCCGAATCAAACCCATTGGCTGAGAGTGCACCCACAATCTCATAGAGACGCCGATCAACCTCTGTCTGAGTGCTCGTCCCTTGTGCCTTGATTGCCTGAAAGAGATTCATGTCAGGTTTCTCTCTCCAGCCGGGGACCTTGTCCAGCTTGTTTGCAGCCACAAGGAAAGGAGTCTTCCCGGACTGAAGAATCTTTAATGATTCATACGTCTGCGTCAGAGCGCCCTCATTGATGTCTATGACAAGGATCGCTATGTCTGCTATTGCTCCTCCTCTTCTTCTGAGATTCAAGTACGCCTCGTGACCAGGAGTATCGATAAACAAGAGACCGTCAATTGTCAATTCAGTCTTCACGCTCTCAAGAAGATCACCGCAGATTGACTGAATTGTTTCCGTTGGGAAGAACGAAGCTCCTATGTGCTGAGTTATTCCTGCGGCCTCTCGGTCCTGAACTGCCGTACCACGCATCTTGTCTAAGAGGGAAGTCTTGCCGTGGTCGATGTGACCAAGCACAGTAACAATGGGGGAGCGCAACTTGGCACTTGGTCCTGACTCAGCTTTAGTCATAGGTGACACATCACAAGCAGACTTGCAGCCGAGCACGTGCCTATGTTTATGAAACTATTGCTTGGGCTAGCCAGTCTGAAGTGCCCGGTCACAAGCCTAAAATAGCCCTAACCAGCGTCGCGACACCGAAACAAGTACCAGAAGTGAGAATCATGGAGAGCTCGCTCGTAATAATCAAGCCTGACGGTGCAGTTAGGAGAACCATCGGTGCCCTAGTCCTCAAGGATCTCATGGAGCGCGGCTATCGTGTCAAGGCGTTCAAGGAGATGCAGGTCACCGAGTCGTTGGCCAAACTGCACTACGACGTACACAAGGAGAAACCTTTCTTCTCGTGGCTGGTCCAATTCATCACTTCTGCTCGTGTTCTTGCCATGATTCTTGAAGCTGAAGGTGTAATCCAAGGGGTCAGAAACGCCCTTGGTGCCACATTTGTGCAGAAGGCAACGCCAGAGTCGCTTCGCGGCAAGTACGGAGTATGGTCTGGAATCAACATCGCGCATGCATCTGATGGCCCCGAAACTGCAGCAACTGAAATCAGACTTTGGATCGAAGAGGGCGGATTGGTTGAGTCTGACGATGCGGAGAGTGCTGCTCACAGCTATGTCGAGAAGTATGCCTCAACAGATCTGGACTATACCGGAGAGATCCGCGACCTAGTACGTCTGTCAATCGAGAGGGGTGATATTTCACCTACTGTGCTAGAATCATTGGAAGAGCTCTTTGGCAAGGACAGTGAAGGAATCGATGAGAGCGAAATCAAGGCTCTCGCTCTGGCTGTCTTTGCCTTCGTAAAAGAAGAGATCGAGAAGCAATAGAAGCATCTGGTGGCACGCTGAGTACCACCTGAGTCAGTCCTAATCTCTGGCAAGAGTGGGTTATCGGGCCTTACCGCCCTTCTCAAAGCCCGCAGTCCACTTGGTAGCTCTTGGCTTCATCTTACGCTTCAGCCGGGCCACTTTGCACTTATTGGAACAGAACCATAGCACTGCACCGTCCTTTGTCTGAACAAAAGCCGAACCTGTACCTGGTTCGATGTCCTTTCCACAGAAGACGCATTTCTGAGTACCTACCATGGTCAGCGCCTTCTCATTTTACGGGCCTCACGTTCGGTTTCACGCAGAATGAGAATGTCCCCCATTCTGACTGGCCCCTTCACGTTACGTGTGAGGACTCGTCCCTTGTCCCTGCCATCCAGTATCTTCACACGAACCTGAGTGATCTCCCCTGTTACACCAGTTCTTCCCAGCAACTGGATAACTTCAGCCGGTATAGCAGGAGTTTCGATTTCATCATCTTTCTTGCTCATTGAAAGCCATCACCCAAGAGTTACTTACGTAGAGCACCAATCTTCTCGACGACGTCGGTAAGTAGGTCCTTTGCTTTCCCTTCGACAACAATGGCAACTGCGGCAGTGGGTCTCTCAATCCCGGCGGCAATCCCAAGATCCCTCTTATTGGGCACGAAAATGTAGGGGGCCTTGCGGTCGTCGCAAAGACCTGGAAGGTACATAATCACCTCTGGGGGCTCCACATCTTCCGCAACAATCACCAGGCGGGCAAGTCCACGCTCAATGCTCTTTGTGGTTTCATTGATTCCTTTCTTAATACGGCCCGTGTCTTTGGCTATCTCTAGAGCCTCTAGGGCCTTCTTCTGAAGCTCTTCAGTAGCATCCCATTCTACAAATGACGGCTTTGGCATTTTTCTACCTCTGTTCGCACTTCATTGGTATAGATACAAATCGGACGCACCCATCTCCGGATGCGTTCTCACCCGCCCAATCTCAAGTTTCTTTTAAAACTGTCGAAGTGTCGTAGGCTGCTCTCTTCTGTTCGAGAGCTTCACTCCTTGGAATATCCGAGGTGCGTGAGGGCCTTCAAGAGATCTGCGTCCTCAACCTCAAGATGTTGTAGAACCGAATATCGATTTCTACGTTTCATAATGTCAAGGGCATGATGCACATGGTCGAGAAGTTGGTCATTTGAAACATCTAGATTCTCAAGCCTTACAGGCATCTTTCTCTCAGTTAGGAATTTATACATGTCCTCAGCTTTGTAGTCCGTATAGCCCGTTTCACGGAGGTAGTATAGACACAGTGGAGTCGCAAAGGCAACCTGAAGACCATGGAGCTCGACAGACTGCCTGTCCATCGCATGAGAAATCGCATGTTCTGTACCTGAGCAGGGCCTGGAGCTGCCAAAGATACTCATGGCCCTTCCTGCGTCTATCTCTGCCCTGACCAATGTTTCCAGACTATCACCGTTCAATACAGACTCTAGTGCAGACTCGACCAACGCATAGACTCTCTTCTCAAAGGGCTCATTGCGTTCTTCATGTGCCAGCCGCCATTCTCCTAGGCTGGAGGCCTTTGAGATGATGTCCCCAATCCCAGCAAGCCTGAGTTTCGGTGGAGCCCTCTCGATTATCGAGAGATCTGCTATGACACCAATAGGACTCTTGCACTTTACTGAATACCTGTATCCATCATGACTCACAGAAGCAACATCACTGGCTATTCCATCGTGTGAGGCGGCTGTTGGCACTGCAATCCAGTCTAGTCCTGTGTCCCTAGCCAACAGTTTGGCAGTGTCTAGGCTTCTACCGCCTCCAAATCCGAGTATTACATCCCTGTCAAGGACCTTCGAAGGGACATCCTCCTCATACTCAGATACAAGGAGCCAGGTCTGTTCTTGTCCTATGAGGTCTTCAAAACTCTCCCTATACTCAGAATACAGGAGGTCATCAGTGACGAATACTGGTCGCTGGTAGTCCTCCAAGAAGTCATCCACTTTACTTAGAGCCCCTTTCTCAATAACGATGAAATGGGGGTCTACAGTGGACATCTGATCAACTCCTCACTGATGGCCGCCGCCCGATTGTTAAGCCCTTCTATTAGGCGCCGAACTTCCGTTGTCCTGAGCCATTACAGCAGTCTTAAGTAGTACACGGACCCGGCGCCGTGGCAATAGCCAGTGTTACCTAGAAAACACATCAGCTGATATCTTCGCGCACCGCAACTGACGTATTGACCCTTGGAGTCAAGCAACATGACCCGATACATCAAGGTCGCCCTGATGGGTTCCGGATATGCAGGCAAGTCCACACTCATCAAGCTTCTCACTGACAACACCGAGAATCTCAAGGCGAACTATCAGCCCACGGTCGGCTGTGACGTGGGTACGATCACCATTGATGATACCACGAAGGTCACGCTCTTCGAGATGGGGGGTCAATCTCACTTTGAGTTCATGTGGGCCAGCTTTCTTAGAGGGAGTAAGATGGTCCTCGTGGTCACTGAGAGCAATCCAAAGGCCGTCCTGAAGACTCGTCAACTACTCCACAAGTACAAGGACAAGCTGAGTGGAGCACAAGTGATTGCGATAGCCAACAAACAGGACATTCCGGGGTCAATGAAGCCTCGGTCTGTTGAGGACCTTCTTGGTGTTCCCACTTATGGAATGGTTGCCATTGATCCAAAACAGCGCCTTGATGGATACAAACTGATTGTCAATGGTCTCAAGGACATGGTACAGATAGCAGCCTAGATAGCCGTTATTTGCGAAAGGACTGCGAAGTCCTAAGGTAACGCTTTTAAACAGACTTCCTTCTGAGGAAACTGCCCAGGGCATGGGCGACAGAGCTACCTGAACTCGACTCTCGTAGCGAGTCCGTCCGGGATAATGTGTTTTGGGTGAACACCTCTACGGTCAGGTGAGTCAATGGAAATCACTATCATTCACAAGCAAGAAGATGCAATCCAATTCCTTGTGGAAGGCATCGATGTTGCATTTGCAAATGCACTCCGGAGAACTATGCTTACTAGAGTGCCTGCAATGACAATTGACGAGGTGCTTGTGCTCGAGAACACCAGCGTAATGTATGATGAGATTCTTGCTCATAGACTTGGACTGGTACCTCTAGTCACGGATCTTGAGAGTTACAACTTGCCCGAAGAGTGTGACTGCGAGGGAAAAGGCTGCAGCCTATGTCAGTGCACACTTACTCTTGAGAAGGAATCCGGAAGTGAGGACCTTGTCGTCTTTTCTGGCGATCTAGTTTCACAGGACCCAAAGGTGATTCCCGCAACGAATGAGATTCCCCTTGTCAAGCTTGCTCCCAATCAGCGGTTGATAATCGAGGCCTATGCTCGTCTAGGTACTGGGGCCGAGAATGCCAAATTCCAACCGGTGTCTACAGTGGCCTACAAACATGTGCCCATAGTTGAGGTCGACAAGGAGAAATGCACCAAATGCGAAGCCTGCGTCGAGGTCTGTCCAAGGAAGATCTTCGTCATAGACAAGGACACATTGGTGACACAGAATACTCTGGACTGTAGCATGTGTGAGATGTGTGTTCAGGAATGTGAGCCCGAGGCAATCACGATAGGGTCAAAGAGAAACGCCATCTTGTTCAGGGTTGAGTCCACAGGCGCACTGCCGCCCGAAACAATCGTAGAGAAGGCGGCTGAGAATCTAAGGAAGAGATTCAGAGAGGCTCTCGACTTTGTTGGTAAACTATGAGGTGAATAGAATTGGTAAGATCCGGCCCAACTGACCCCAACACTCGCACATTAATCAATGCGCTCAGAAAGACATCTGCGAAGCACAACGTTAAGATTTGGAAGAGGGTCGCAGAACTAGTGGCACGGCCTGCCAGAAAGCGACCTGCAGTGAATGTCGGGAAGATAGGTCGCCATACCTCTGCAGGCGACGTTGTCGTAGTGCCTGGTAAGGTCCTAGGCTCAGGAAACCTCCCGCACAAAGTTACTGTTGCTGCCCTGAATGCGTCAGCTTCTGCTAGGCTGGTAATCATCGGTGCAGGAGGCTCGCTAATCAGCATAGACGAACTACTTGACAAAGTCCCCAAGGGCAAGGGAGTGACGATTATTGTTTAGGTGGTATCAATGAGCGAGAAAGAAGTCAAAGTCTACGATGCCGAGGACATGGTCATAGGAAGATTGGCCTCTAAGGTCGCCAAGGCTGCTCTACTAGGGGACACAGTTGCAGTCGTAAACGCCGAGAAGGCTATTATCACAGGTGACAGGCGTACGGTCATTGAAGCTTACAAGGAGAAGTTCAACATTCGTACCTCATACAATCCAAGAAAGGGACCTTTCCATAACCGACGTCCCGATAAGATGGTCCGTCGGATGATACGAGGGATGCTACCCTGGCCTACACCTCGTGGTAAGATGGCCTACAAGCGTGTCAAGGTCTACATCGGAGTGCCTGAGAATCTGATTGACTCTGAGAGGATCGTGCTTGAGGGCTCCCGTTACAAGAGTCTTACACGAAAACACATCACAATTGAAGATCTGAGCGATGAACTCGGATGGAGGAACCCGGAGGTCACATGAGATGTCTATCAGAGTCGTCGTTTCCACCGGAAAGAGAAAGACATCACTGGCAAAGGCCACAATTAAACATGGCCAGGGCCGCATCAGAGTGAATGGAAGACCTCTTGAAGTGCTCCAGCCTGAGATTGTCAAACTCAAGGCAATGGAGCCACTCATTCTCTTTGGCGAAGATTGGAAGAAGTACGATATCAGGGTGCGCGTACAGGGTGGAGGTTTCATGAGCCAGGCCGATGCCGTACGAATGGCCGTTGCTACTGGTCTATTTCGAATGAGTCAGGACTTTGAAGCACGGTCACGAATGCTGGAGCACGACAGGACAATGCTAGTTGGGGATCCTCGACGCACAGAGCCCAAGAAGTTCGGTGGGCCCTCCGCACGCTCCCGCTATCAGAAATCATACAGGTGAGAAATGAAGATGATCATACCAGTCCGTTGTTTCACATGTGGAAAAGTGGTTGCTGACAAGTTCGAGCAATTCAAGCGTCAAGTTCGCCAGGGCGAGGACCCAGCAGTAGTCCTTGACAATTTGGGACTTCATAGGTACTGTTGTCGAAGAATGCTCTTGTCACATATCGATATCATTGACAGTTTCATGGCGTTTGCTACGACTGAGGTGGTGGAGGGCAAGCAGTGATGAGCGAAACAGAAATCCCCGAAGCTGAACTACTGACACCAATGGACAAATATCTGGCTGCTGGCTGCCACATAGGAACGCAGGTGAAGACGCAGGACATGGACCCATTCGTCTACAGGCAGCGTCCAATTGGTCTGTACGTTCTGGATGTCAGAAAGACTGACGAACGTATCAGAGTAGCGGCCAAGTTCATTGCACGATTCGAGCCTTCAAAGATCGTTGTGGCGTCAGGTCGAGTCTATGGAAAACGCCCCGTGGAGAGCTTTGCCTACTACACAGGCGCCCATGCGTTCACAGATCGATTTGTCCCTGGATCGCTCACCAATCCCAATATCGCAGGTCCGCGTGTCTACGTGGAGCCTGACCTGGTCATCCTCACTGATCCTCGAACTGACCAGCAAGCACTATCAGAGGCAGGCAAGATCGGAGTTCCTGTCATCGCTCTGTGTGATACTGACAATGTGACTACAGGCGTGGATCTCGTCTTGCCTTCGAACAACAGAGGTAGGAAAGCCTTGGCACTTGTCTACTTCTTGTTGACTCGTCAGGTCTTGAGGGAGCGAGGAACAATCCCTGAAGACGGTGAGACCAGCTTTACTCCAGATGACTTTGAGCCTCAGATGCAGCGATTCTAGCTCTTCTCGTGGATGGAAACAACGCCCCGGTCGGCGTCCACTTCCACTGATTGTCCAGTTTCAATCTTCTCAATATCAATATGGTCCACAGTGGGAATCTCTGAGATTATGCTCCCAACTGCTATGACTGGGTCCGTTTCCTTGTTCACAATGGCAGCAGGAGCCTTGTCAGCCTTCTTCAGAGCATACAGAACATACGATCCGACGGTCGAACCCTTCCCACTCGGCATTACCAGTATCTTTCCAGCCACTGACTTGCCTTCTAGTGGGTGATCCTTCTCCACAACCTCGCCAGTTTCGGGGTCAACACCTCCATAGAAACTGATGTCCATGGCAGTGACAAGCGCTTCACCTTCTGCCTTTCCCTTGTAGATCTTACGGCCCTGCAGCTCTGTCACGAAACCGCCTCCTTGATGCATTCATCTATTGTTCGAATCTTCACATTGAACCTGTTCTTTCCTCGTGCGTAGAAGCAAGCCTTTGCTGAGTCTGTCATCAGGCCTTGGAATCGGCCTTTTAGTGGTGCCACTGCACAACACGCATCACTGACCAAGAACGCACCAGCTTTCTCTATCTTGTCGTAGTATCCCATCTTGATGGCCACATCCTTGGTCGGTTTCGCTGTGGTTATCCACACGGTCTTGCCTTCTGTTACCTTCTTCCCGTCAAGCATCTCGGCTACTTTAGCTATGTCCGCGATACTTGCATGTGGGCATCCGACACTGACGAAGTCAATCTCTGCTGCTTCGTCATCGAGTTCTTGTCTGGCTCTCTCAAGGTCATCTTGAGTCACAATCTCTGTAATGTCTGGCTCTGTTGTCCGGTTGGGCGTAATCCCCTCCATATGGAAGAGAGCCACTCCACCATATGTTGCGACAGATGCACAGAAGGACCTCAGATGGTCCGTGGTAGCATGAGAAACGCCGGTGATATAGGGAATCTGCTTCCCGGTGCAATCCCCAATGACCTTCCCCAGTAGGCCAAAGTCGTCAGTTGTCTTCAATTCTGCTTCTATCTCATAGCCTACCTGTGCCATTCTGTTCTTCTCAAGATGGAAGCCATACTCCGCAGTCTTACCCGTGAGTGCAGAAGCAAGGGCACTAGGCCCTCCTTCCCTGTTTGTACGGGCACCAATCACAGAGTTCGCGAAGCAGACAGCTGAGGACTCAGCCCATGCTATGTGTTCGCCATAGTGTGGCAGGTTGCCTATCAGATAGGGCGTGCAGGTACAGGTCGTTACCACTCCCATCCTTGAGAAGGCATCAACAACTCTCTGTTGGTTCTTGGCAAAGTCTTCGCTAATGCCATGCTTTCTCCATTCCAACAGGTCCATACCCGCAGGATTCAGAGTTGTCAGAACGCGCGTCTGACCATCCTCAGCCATCTCTGAGAGGTAATCCAGACCGGCCTCTCCTAGATTATGGTATGAAACCCCGGCTATCTGGACACTAACAACAGGAATCAGTCGTTCAGCACCATAGATCTCACCTAATGTTGTGATAATCTCCATGGTCTTCCTGGTGGCATTACCATACTTGCCCTCAAGCATATCCTGTTCTTCTGATGTGAGTTCAAGTGCCATGTCATTCACCCATGAACCTCTTCAAATCGACCTTTGGAAACTCCGCCTTGTCAAAGCTCTTACCCTTGGTATCTAATACCTTCGTACAGTCAAAGCCAATCTTAGTTGTCATCTTTGTTCCAGGCTCGGCACTTGGGTCTAGCGAGCTACCCGGTTCTTTGTCTTTTATCAGCAGGTTCACATCACCTTGGAATCGGGTTGCCATGGCCCACTCTCTCTCCTCTTCGTTGTAGATGTCAATGTCCTCATCATAGACCCAGACATGTTTCGCGCTTCGATGACCTGAAAAAGCCCCCTCGATCGCTTTCAGTCCATCGTCTTCATTACTCTTCCTAATCTGTACAGCAATGTGAAGCCAACTAGTGCCGCCGGGAGTGATGTTCACATCCAAGACGTCAACTCCGCGCTCCTTGATGCTCCTGAATACTGTGGGTTCACGAGGCATTCCCATGAGTATCTTGTGTTCGAGTCGACCCGGTAGCAGCGCTTGCCAGATTGCGTTCTTCCTATGAGTGATCTTCTTGACCTCGAATACAGGCTCCTGCCGAATGATGTCCACAGTTTCAGTCAGATCTATGAATGGACCTTCATCATGTTTCTCATCTAGAATGACCCTTCCTTCGAGGACAAATTCACAATCAGCAGGAATCATCAGGTCCACAGTCTTTGCCTTAGTCACCCGTATTGGTCTCAAGGCGTTTGCTATCTCCAGCTCATTCACACCCGTTTCAACTGACGTTGCTGCTGCAATCAAGACCTCCGGAGTGTTCCCAATGCAAAAGGCAACATCAAGCTCGCCGTTCTTCTCAAGGAACTTGTGAAAGTCACGCCCGCGCACGACTCTTGCTACCATCTGGTCTTTCTCAATCTGCATTGCCCTGTGGAAATCCAGATTCTGACCATATTCAGGGTCTGCAGCCACCACAACTCCTGATGAGATATAGGGTCCGCCGTCCACCTCATTGTGAAGCAGTATTGGCAGCGCATCAAGATCCACATCTTCTCTCACAATCTCTTGACACGGAGCATCATCGGTCGTTTCTGGTGGGCTGCGATTCTCAATAGCACTAGCCAGTGTTGGGATGATCTCCTTGACCTCTATGCCGAAATAGTCTGCAATCTGTTCCTTTGTGCAGAATAGATTGCCAGCAACTCTGAACTCGGACTCCTTGACACTATCAAAGAGTGCTGGCATGGGCTCCATTGAATTCAGGACGCCGGCGATCTCTAGCTTCTTGGATATACTAGTGTCTATCTTCCTGAGTTTTCCTTCTTTGAGAAGACGTTCTATGTATCTCTCGAGTATCATCTTCATACCTCAATCAAAGTCCGAAAGTCGTGTTGTAGACGAGAGGCGCCCCACTTCTTTCCAACGCATCACCGATTTGTCTCTGAACCTCTTCGTTCGGCGCGAGGGCAATCATGTTGCCACCACGTCCAGTTCCAGTGAGTTTTGCTCCAAGAGCTCCGGTCTTCTTAGCATTTTCAACCATTTCGTCCAGTTCTTTACAGGAAACTGTCAGATTCTGTAACAATTCGTGATTTCTGTTCATTAATTCTCCAACCTGGTTCAAATTGACATCAAGCAGCGCCTCTCTTGCTTGATGAACCAATGCCTCGTATTCAGTGGCAATCTCATTGAACCAATCAGGATTCTGCTCTTTCTTGGCTCGAACATCACCAACGACCTCAGATGTGCTTGCCGTTAGGCCTGTTGATGCGATTGTGAGGTGAATTGCCTTCTTGAGCTTGAGCTTCTCAAAGGTGGGAGCACCACCACTGAGGGCTCTCACATACCAGACAAGGCCGCCAAAAGTTGAAGCAGTGTTGTCAATTCCGGACGGGGTTCCATGATACCCCTTCTCACCCTCATATGCAATCTCGTTTATCTTGTCATCGTCAAATCCGAGGCCGAACTCGTCATTCAATGCACGGGCAAGAGACACACAACTAGCTGCACTAGCTCCAAATCCAGATGCGCAGACCAAGTCCCCTTCATACTCGATGAAGATTCCCTTATCACTCATGTCCAATCCCGCCGCTCTTAGAACGTTATTGATTGAAATGGTCTGTTCATCCAGCTTCTTGACCTTGTAGCCCGGCACTTCTGGTCTTCTGTCGTCTAGTTTCCAGCCGAGGTCTTTGGATCTGCTAACGAATGCTACCGTTTCTGCAGATATGCCAGCGGCAAGTGCAGGAAGGCCGTAGACAACGAAGTGCTCTCCAAACAAGATACTCTTGCCGCGGCCAGTGCCTCTTCCCATTCTCTCACGCTCAATCGCCGAGATTTGCAGCGGGAAGGCGTATCGCCACTTTTGAACTCTTCCTTCGTCACCATTCAAAGTGAACCAGGGCCATTCTGTGCGCAAGACTCTTGTTCATTTCTGACGAATCGCAAGCAGAAATGAATGTGTTGGACCTATTCTCAGGTGCTGGTGGATTCTCATCAGGTTTCATATCACGCTCTGAAGAGTCACATCTGGCTGTGGACATAGATCCTTGTGCTTTGACCACCTTTGCTCTCAACTATCCCGGAGTTGGTACTCTCCATAGGGACATAGGAGCCACTCATTCTGTCGAGCTTCTGAACGAGCTTGGTGGCAAACCTGACATCATAATCGCCTCTCCGCCCTGTGAAGAGTTCAGTCGTGCGAATCCCAATAGTGACACTCCAGCTGCCGAACGAATCTATGGCACAGGAACAGCCAGGCTTCTTCTTGACACTATTAGGCTCATCGGAAACCTGACACCGTCAGTCTTCGTGATTGAGAATGTGGCGGCGCTACTTCATAGGGGTGGAAGTGAGATTATCCGCCAAGAGTTTGAACGACTAGGGATTGACAATGTCTGGTTCAATATGGTACGTGCTCATAAACATGGCAATCCTTCAAAGCGGCTTAGAGTGTTCATCAGTAATGTGAAGTTTGCCCTTCCCCGAGGAACCCCTCCACGGGTTATGGAGGCAATCGGAGACCTCCCACCTCTCGGTATAGATGCACTCTTCTCTCCAAGCGACCATGTTGCCAATCATTACCTTCAGCCTCTGACCGAGGATAGATTGAAGACTGTCAGAAGGATCCGGTGGGGTCATGGTGCCAAGCACTTCAGAGCGTCTAAGACACGTACGATGCCAAACTGGGTGCGGCTCGCACCTGATCAAGTGTCTACATCGATAATTGGCCTCTCCCGATACATACATCCCTTTGAGAATCGGCTTCTCACAGTTCGAGAACACGCAAGACTCATGAGCTATCCTGACTCATTCGTGTTCAATGGTCCAACAGACAGCCAGTATAATCAGGTGGGCGAGAGCGTCCCACCATTAATCTCGCATCTAATTGCGGAGGAGGTTCAGAAACATCTTGAGTGACCTAATGAAGAATGTCTATGTCGTGTTGCATGATGTTCATGCGGTCAGTAGAGTGATTGAAACCGCCCAAGTGGTCTATGGACTAGGTTTCTCAAACTTCGTAGTCTCGAAAGCCGAAGGCTCTGCTGCGCAGACTGGTGTTCCTGAGGCCAACCGTCTTGCCATGAAGATGAAAGGAAGCTTCATGGTTTTGCCAGATCTGCGTGATGTACTTGAGGTTCTGAATGCAGAACGCCCCGTATTGATCATATCCCCAGTGCTCACAAAAGAACGCGTGGACATTGATAACCTCGTGAGCCGCGTAAAGTCCGGAGAACGATTTGTAATCGCATTCTCCGGTAGCAACAAGTCCTTCTCCAGAAAGGAGATGGACATGGGAAACTGCTTCAGTCTAGAAGCCAAAGTCGATATTGGTTCGTCTGGGTCTGCAGCGGTTGTGCTACATGCAATATCAACTAGGCTTTCATGAAGTCACTCACAGTCTAGCCAGCTACTCTTCCCTGCTTCATCCGCACAATTAGGGCAAGAATGACGACTACTCCCACAACTAGAATAACAAGTTCAAGACCCAGAGGAAATGGATGACTCTCACCGATCTCCAGAACCACGAATCCATTGTCCTGATCGGTCATATAGACTATGTCGTCCACCACTTCAACTCGACAGGGCTTGCCGCCATCAACATAACGAGTTATCTCGGTAGGCTGAGTCGGATTACTGATGTTCAACATCACTAGTCCTATCTCATAGTCACAAAGAAAGGCGAGATCCCGTTCACCCTCGATATGGACTGAGAAGGAATCCAAGCTCTCAGTGAACTCGGCGACAAGTCTAATGTCTGCCACGTCACTAACATTCAACACTTTGAAGCTGTGTCCCCAGTAAGTCAGAAAAGCCAAGTTTCCTACAATCTCAAGATCACCCGATTCTGCAACGTTTGTTGAGTCTCCTGTGTACTGTCCCACTTCCACTGGATTAGAACGATTGCTCACATCAAGGACGGTGAATCCTGCATAACTTGTTGTAACAAAAGCTAGGTTTCCAACCACCTCAATATCCGTTGCATCACCCCTCACAGTGTAGCTCTTCAGCATTTCTGGAGTAGTTGAATCTGTGACGTTGACAATTGTCAGTCTGTCACCACTACCCAAGAACCCATTCGCTACGAACGCAGTATCTCCTTCTACTTCTACGGCCCAAGCATAGTGACCAGTGTACTGACACAGAACCTCGGGACTTGATGAGTTCGTGCAGTCTATGATCTTGAGTCCGCCACGACCGTCACCTACGAACAAGAGATTGCCACGGACAAAGACCTGATGTGCGTATGCTTGGTGACCATCTATATCTTCGGAAGGCAAGTGCGCCAGTTCAACAGGATCCGCGGGATTGCTAACATCAAAGATCCTTACTCCAGAGTAGCCGCATGACACATAGGCAATGTTTCTATCAGTGTCAATCCACACATCGTAGGCATCACCAGTTTCGACACCTGCTATTCTTGATAGCACAAGATCAGTCGTGCTTGCCCCAGACACAGGACAGGCGATGAATCCCACACTCACAAACAAGACCGCAGCCAGAATGCAGTTCAATCTCCACCTTCTTGAGGGCCGTGACCAATGCGACACATTCAATATCTATCCCCTCTCAGACAGGAATACTTCAGATTCGGTAGAAAAGCGTGTCTTACAACGCAACATATCTCTCATTCAAAATGTGCCAGCCTAGAAGAATGAAAGTGGTGGGCCGGACGAGATTTGAATCAAACAGCATTGTATGTGAACTGGAACTGCATATTCACTGGAACATCTGAAATCTTGACAATGTGGTAAGGATATGTAATAACCTCAGTAAGATCTCCATAAAGCGACTCCTCAACATAGACCATGTAGTATGTGCTAGTCGAGATAATCCGCGTAATTCTCGTCCAGAATCCGCCACCGCCGCAGTAGCCTCGAAATACAGCGATAATGGTCTCTGATGTGAAGTTGATGGCCGGAAGCTCTGGTATGGAAAAACCTCCTCCATGTATCTCTAGCCATAGACATTCCCAGGCCGCCGCATCTCTTATTGTGAGATTAGCTCTCAGAGTATAACCAGAGCTCTTATCCCCCTTGTCTATCTCCTCAAAGGGAACGTCAACGCCAAGTAGAAGCGGCAGATTGGGTCCAAGCAGAATTAGAGATGAAGCTACCAACCCGATGCAAATTGCAGATCCCGCTATGACTTTGACAGAGGCTTTCACCATATGACCGCCTTCCAAATCATCAGATACAGTAAAGACTCTGAAGGCATATAACACCAGGGATTAGAGAAGATGGGGGAATGGTGGGCCGGACGAGATTTGAACTCGCGATCCCTTGGATCCGAACCAAGAATCATACCAAGCTAGACCACCGACCCATGACCAGAGGGAACCCCCTGTGAGAATCATTTAATCATTTCGTTGAAACGTTCCCTCAGCGACTCCACTGTACCCAGATACACTCCTGCTATACTATATACGTCCGACTTGAGAATGTCAGCACAGCTATTCTCAAAGAAAGGCCCATAGAAGGTTGTCTTTGGAGTATTGACCTGCACTCCTGAGAAGAGTTCGTTGAAGCTTGGAAGAGTGACAACAACCCCTTCCGAGTCATCAGGAGCTTCAGGAGCGCCGATATTCTGGCGTACACAGTTCCTATCCAGTTTTGAGCGCAGAATGACTGGGATTACACCAGCAAATCGTCGCCTACCAGCCCGATCTATCTCAGGTGCATCAACAGACCTCACATTTCGTAGAGTTGGGTGGTTGTGCCCTATCACGAGTATCGGTGCTTCTAGCACCTTCGGAGATGGCCAAGAATGTCCATGCAGTAGTCCGACTGTTTCCTCACCTTCACCTATCACTATACCACGGACATCAAGCAGAGAAACACTCCTCGGCAGAAGAGGAAGCAAATCGCCATCATGGTTTCCAGGAATTACATGGATTCTGCACAGGTCTGAAAGAGCCGACATGAGATCAGGGACTGACTGCCAATTAGGAGGACTATGTACAGTGATGGAATGCTTGACATCCCCGATTATATGGATATCTTCGACTGCGTGGTTCTCAACGAGTGCTGATATCCTCTTGAGTAAACTCGCATTTTGGGCTGGATACGCAATTCCTCTCTCCTCGTAGAGAGTGTGCTCGAAACCAAGATGAAGATCTGCGACTATGAGGACTCTAAAGTCATCTGCCTTGATCACCATCGCCCGGTCTTCGAAGATAACCTCCATTATTGACGTTGGTCATCAATCCTACAACATTTTAACCTGACCGTCTGACACTGTGAATGAGAAACATGGCCCTCCCTTCCAAAGAGGTCAAGATGCTTTGCAAAGAAGAGCTGACCCAGAGTGACATCGAGTACTTTCGTTCCAAGTACGGTAAGAGGTTTGTGAGGGCTCTCAGGGCAGTTGAGGAGGGGCGAGTATCAGAGCATTTCTTCCGTCCCAGTGAAACAACGAAGTGGATTGTGCAGGGAAAGCGCAGGGAGTATCTTGTCATCCCCAGAGTGTTCTGCACATGTCGCAGCTTCTATCATTCAGTTGTCATAGAGCGAGAGGTGGAGATGTGCTACCATCTGCTAGCGCAAGCAATTGCTGAGGCTCGAAACCAACAGAAGATAGTTGAATCCACCGACGCTGAGCGGCGGGAGATGAGTGCTGAGCTTCGCAGAACAGACTGAAACGGGTCTACAAGCCACCTGAACTGAGGATAACTTTTTAACACGGCCTAGAGTCTGGCACGCTGACTCAGCAGAATGGTTGAATGAGCCTATGGTGCGTTTAAGAAGAACAGCCCGTATCCTAGCGGTTGCACTTATAGCATTGGTTCTCCTGTTCTCCCTTCAGTCCAAGGTAAATGCCCAGGCCGCTCTAGATCCTGTCGTCATTCTATATGATGCAAGTCACAACCCTCAGTTTGCCGTTGACGATGACACAGGGCTGGGGCTGATGCTCGACATGGTAAACGCATCGACTAGATATGTTGTGAGGGTGAACACAGACCCAATCGAGAACACAACACTGAATGATGTTGATATCCTCATCGTGGCTGGTCCTGACCCCAACAGCGGGTTCGGTAACACCGAAGTGATTTCAATCGCTGAGATGATGAACAATGGCAGCTCTGTACTACTGCTTGGTAACCCAGTGATTGGAAACAATAGCGGGTACTGGGATGACGTGGTCTTGCAGAATATCGGAGATAACATTGCCCTGAATCGACTTCTCGATGCACTCAATATCACAGGTCCCCGGTTTAGCATCAATGAAACAAAGCTCTTCTCTTGGTCCGATGCAATGTTTGACCATGAGCATGCAATCAACGAGTCTTCACCCTGGGTCACTCTAATGGACTCGAGCACATGGGACGCTAGCCACCCCATCTTCAAGAACATCAATGAGCTAGTGGTGATGACAGCCACTCTGAAGCCTCTAGATCTCGTCAGCACCATTGCAACAGGCCACGAGTCATCGTTTGCACAGTTCAGATCCTCTCCTACTTCAATGGGGAACTATACCTTTCCGAACATGACATTGGACGACTTTTCAGAGAATCCACTGTCATACTCAGCAATAAACGGAACTTTCCCACCTTGGATGTCTGCCTTTGAGTATGGTGACAGCAGGGTTGTAATCTCTGGCTCTGCAATAATGTTCTCTGGACTTGTCCTTGATGATCCCGGGAACGAAGCTAGGTGGTTCTATACTGCTGACAATGCTCGCCTTTTCATGAACATACTAGATTGGCTCTCTGAGGGTTTTGTGGAGCCTCCCGGTGCAATTGACTCTATGCTCATGGTTTCCTTGACCATACTGGCTGTAGGTGCAGTCTACTACACTTTCCGGAAGCTGAGATAGCGTCTACCACTGAAGTTTGTCTGTCCTTACATTTCCAAGAGCATCTTCTATTGCTCTCTTCAGCTCAATTATCCCCAGCTTCTTAGAGGCCGACATTGGGACTATTTGAGGAACTACACCAGGAAGGGCCTCCGTTAGCTTCATTGAAAGGTATTCTAACTCAACTGTCTGTTGACGTTTCGTCAGCTTGTCTATCTTATTTGCAGCTATAATCACATTGTCGGCAATCTCAGACAGGAATGTATAGAACTCCACATCAATAGGGAGTTCACTCCGGCTTTCCCAGCGGTCCACTAGCGTTCTGAAGAGCGATACATCGATTATCAAGACTGCGAGAGCCAGACGACTACTCCATTGCTCTAGCTTCTGAATCAGTGTTTTCTTCATTTCCTCTATGTCAGTCCTGCTGGTTCCTGCCATGTATCCAAACCCAGGAATATCTACCAAAGTCACAGGTCCGAGATTAATCATGCATTCCCACTTTGTACTGCCAGGCCGTTTCCCCACCCTTACTCTCTTCCCGGTGAGTGCCCTTATGGTGCTGCTCTTTCCAACGTTGCTTCTGCCGGCAAATACAACGAGGGGCTTCTCCAACTCAATCCCTCCAGAACGGCCTGGTCCTTGCATACTCTCTCTCTGCTCTAGCTATTTCTTTCAATAGGGAGTGACGGTCATCAAGTCCGGGCCGCAATATCCTTGACGCTGTGTCAGGTCCAATACCCCGACCTGCAAGAGCGACCAATGCTCTCTTTCCATAGCTGGAAACAAGAGTGGCACTCAATCCTCCAGCTCTGTACTTCTTCTTCTCACTACGTGTCAGCGGCTTGCCAGCCACGTTCTTTGCTACAATCTTCTTGAACTCGGTGTCTTTTGCTGGAAGGGCTGCAATCATTGTAGATCCGCAAACAGGACAGCTCACGTTGTCCTCGATCGAAGAAACGGTTCTTACCGAGGCCCAGTCACCACTTCCCATGCAGACCAGCCTGAAACGGCTAGAAAGTAATCTTTCCTCCATAACCGCCAGTACTTCATCCTCATCAGTGATTTCCCCTATCACCTCAAAGCGCGTCTTCTCCTCCACTATTAATCGAGCAAGAGCAGAGGGCATGTCAGTTCTTGCGATATGAATCTCAATCTCACCATTTGCAGCTTTATCAAAGAGCTGTTTCACTCGGGACTCATCGAGTTTCTCTTGCAGGACTTCTCTCATTGCTTCATCAAACACGAGTGATCCCTCATAAGCTCTGATAAGTTTCCGAACTGGAATCTCTCTTATCTTTGCGTCCCTGCGGATGATTCCCATACGTCGGCCTACGTGGATAAATCGAGAGGAGAAGTTCTGCGTGGACTTAGCTGCTAACCTTAGAATTGTAGATACCTGTTCTCCCGTATAGTCCCTGAGAACATCCGCAACCTGTTCTGCGTCCAGATCGCCTGTAGAAGTTAGCAAGATGCGATAGGGGTCTCTCTCAACACCCACGTGTACACCTAGTCGGGTTGTCAACAGTGCGGCAATCACTACACCTAGCGTTTCATTTGCCTTTGTTCCAAGGGGAACATGCATAACGACGCCAGCTTTGAAGTCTTCCACTATGATAATATTCTCTGATGGCAATCGCCCCAACTCTTTCTTTGCTAGCTTGACGGTTTCAATCACATGAGTCTGTGCCTCGTCCGTGATTCTGTATTTCCTTTCCAACCACTCCCTACTATCAAGTTCCTCTTTCTCTCCAACAGAACTCCATACCTTGGCAACTTCTGTTGCGACCTCAAATGGTACTGGTATCATCTCACCGATCCATCTAGGTGCATCTGTGTTGGTATCTGTGACTGGGGCACACAGAACCTCGTCTTCCTCAATACTGACAACCTGCCAAGGGCGTCCTCTTATGACAAAGACGGAGCCCGTTTCGATATTCTGTGTCACGTATTCCTCATCCAACACCCCAATGCTTGAACGTGTGGCCATATCCAAGGCGTTGACCTTGTGCACGTCAGGAATTGTGCTAAGATGCTCATAGTAGAAGACTCGTGCACTTCTCCCTCTGCTGACCAGGCCCCCATTCACATCTGCCCAACCTCTCTCAACCATGAATTGAAGCACTCTATCAAGGTCCTGCATTTTCAAGTGTGCATAGGGAGAAGCTGATGTGACAACCGTAAATAGGCTCTTGATTTCAATCTCTTGTGTGTCAAGCAGAATGCCAACAATCTGGTGACAGAGGACATCCCAGGCTCCTACAGGGATGTTGGCTTTCTCAACCTTGTTCAAAAGTGCTCGTCTGACAATAGCCCCTGACTCTGTGATGTCATCCAGATTCATTGTTGCGACTATGACTCCATTTGCAACCCTGCCTATTCCGTGACCTGCTCGTCCTGTTCGTTGCAGGGCTCGAGAAACCTCTCGAGGGCTGCTATACTGAATGACAAGATCTGCTTGACCGATGTCTATTCCCAACTCAAGACTTGAAGTAGCGATGATGGCCTTAGAGGCACCCGTCTTTAATCTCTCCTCGGCCGACACACGAACATCCCTTGAGAGCGACCCGTGATGAACATCGAATTCGTAGCTGGGCTTCAATGCCCTCATCTTTGCTCCCAAGGTTTCAGCAAAGGATCGCGTGTTTGTGAACACTAGGGTCGACGAATGACCTCTAATCAAATCGATTATTCGCTCTAGACGTGCTGTAGAATGCAAAGGATAGGAGATCTTTCTGCTCAACCTCTTATGTTCAGGGCTGGGAACCGGGGTTTCAACTCTGAGATTCATCTCCCGGAGATCGTACCCTGCCCAGATGGTCTTGATGGTACCGCTCGGACCCGAGAGGAGCTTCCCAACATTTCTAACGTTTCCAACTGTGGCCGACAGTCCTATCCTCTGAACCTCTTCTCCTTTCAAGTGTTCGAGTCGTTCAAGACCTAGACTCATCTGAACCCCTCTCTTACTATCAGCCAACTCGTGGACCTCATCAACGACCACAGCAAAGACGGTCTTCAAATGATATCTGAGCCTCTTTCCCGGAAGAATCGCCTGAAGGGACTCAGGAGTCGTAATGAGCAGGTTTGGTGGCTTGATGGCCTGCTGCCTTCTTCTATATTGACTAGTGTCCCCGTGTCTCACTGCAACAGTCAGTCCGAGATGCTCGCAGAGTTTCTCAATTCGTCTGAACACATCTCTGTTGAGAGCTCTTAGGGGAGTGATATAGAGTATATAGAAGCCAAAGAGCTCGCGTTCCCGCTGAAGCTTGTGTAGACGATGAAGCAGTGGCAGCAGGGCCGCCTCAGTCTTGCCAGAGCCCGTGGGAGAGAGAAGAAGGACGTCTGCCTGACCTTTGAGTATGACTGGAATCGCCTGTTCTTGGATTGGAGTGGGTGAGGTCATTCCCTGACTAACCAGAAACTCGTTGATCTCGTTGCTCAATTGAGAAAAGGCACTCATCCAGAGAACTTCCCTCTCAACAGGTGTCGAATCTCATTAATCAATATGCGCAGGTCAGTCCTCAGTGTCACGTCAGTTTCTTCCATTCGTTGTTCAAGCAACCGAATCAGTTCGTCACTTGAATGACCATGACCTTTGATCTCCTGAACAATGGAACGTACTGAGTCCAGATTAGCCAAGTGTCCTCCAATGTTCTGAAAGGCATGAAGAAGAAGCTCGTCCGAACTCATCAAGAGTGACCTCCCATGTCACTACTCATCTTCCTCCTCACCCCAGACCGAATAGGCAAAGATCAGCATAAGGGCCACGATGCCCATCGTCATGAGTAGAAGAGACAAGATTTGC
Organism: Candidatus Thorarchaeota archaeon; assembly: GCA_048882205.1. Classification (GTDB taxonomy): domain Archaea; phylum Asgardarchaeota; class Thorarchaeia; order Thorarchaeales; family Thorarchaeaceae; genus SMTZ1-83. Next base: position 24,432 of record JBHLRV010000001.1, read on the forward strand.
TGGATGAGTTCGGTCTGCATAGAAATCCCGCGTTCTCGGATTTGCCTCACTTATAACCATTGCTGATTATGGGGCTTTGCACTAGGCAGCTTCTGCGCTGCGTTCCTCATAGAACCTGTCTATAAACGTACCGTAGATATCAACTGCCTCTGTCAAGGGGTTGACATCATCAACTGACATCTCCAGTCCACAGGATCCACACTTGACACTTGCAAGAGCATTGCTACGCTGGAGTTCAATCTTGATTGCTGTGTTTCCACAATCGGGACATGGATACACATCTGGGATACGCTTCTGAGGGCGCCGTCGTACCTTCTGTCTTCGTCTTCTTCCCACATTGATTCACCTCTGCCTATTACCCACAACCTGGGCAGGAAACTCCATAGAAAGAGCGGGCTGCACCCTGATAGAATTCATTTAAGGCTTATGATGGGTCAAGGAGGACTATCAATCAAAGCCTTCTTATTGGGTCTTGCACCGCAGCCCAACATGATGTCAGACCTCTCAAGAAACGCCCAATGCGTTCTAGAAATCCTACAGAACGCAATCACCCCTCTCATGACTTCGGAGGTTCTTGAGATTGCTCGTAGCGACGAGTATGCTGACATATGTCAGGATTGCGCGGGTGGCGACACATTCATTGTGGCCGCAAGACAACTCGTGGACAAGGGGCTCATAACTAGGAAGCTCGGAAAAGGCGGTTATCGCTGGCAAATAGTGAAAGGCGACTGATTCACATGTTGGATGTAAGATCTGATTTCCCAGTCCTGAAGCGCACGATAAACGGCCGGCCCATTGTATACCTTGACAGTGCCTGCATGGCACTCAAGCCCGTGCATGTAGTACAAGCCATGAATGAGTACTATGAGAAGTATCCCGCCTGCGGTGGCCGCAGCATCCACAAGCTTGGCGAAGAGGCATCCAACGCCTACTCCGCATCAAGAGAGAAGTTTGCGAGTTTTCTTAATGCTGCAGAGGCATCAGAATGTATCTGGACTCGTAACGCCACAGAAGCTCTAAACATCGTTGCTTGTTCAATGAAACTCCCGAAAGACGCGAAGATCGTGACAACTACTCTGGAACATCACAGCGGCTCCCTTCCCTTTGTGGAACGCGCCAAGCGAGATTCTCTGAAGATTGAAGTGGTGAAGGCAAGAGCTGACGGTACATTTGATATTGAAGACTGGAAAGAAGCCCTTGACAACAAGACGCGGTTGGTTTCAATTGTACATTCGTCAAATGTCACAGGTACGATTGCACCGCTCGAAGATATTATCGAGATTGCTCATGACCGTGGTGCGCTTGTAATGTCTGATGACGCACAGTATGCACCCCATCATCCCCTTGATGTCCAGAAGTCTGGTGTGGACTTCTCAGCAATATCAGTTCACAAGATGTGTGGCCCAACAGGAATGGGGGTCCTTTATGGCAAACTAGAGCATCTGGAATCGATGAACATGTTCCTCGTTGGCGGGGACACCGTTGAAGATGTTCGGTACGAGAATGGCCAGATTGTCCCCAGCTATCTCCCGCCACCTGAGAAGTTCGAGGCTGGACTACAGAACTACGCAGGAGCTATTGGCGCCGGCGCAGCGGCCAAGTACTTGCAGGGCATCGGAATGCAAGAAATAGAACGCCACGAGAGAGCCCTTCTGGAAGTGGCTCTGAACGAACTCAAGGATATGGATCACATCAAGATTCTGGGAACTGATGACATCAACCAGAAGACTGGACTAGTGACATTTAGTGTGGACTGCGTAGAAGCCGCGCACGATGTTGCAGCGTTTCTTAACGATGAGTACTGTGTTATGGTTCGTTCCGGAGCTCATTGCGTATATCCATTCCACTATCAAGTTGGGATTACCCCTACGATGGGAACTGCCAGAGCTAGCTTCTATCTGTACAATAGTCTGGACGACGTGCAAACATTTCTTGAGGGAATGCGGGCCCTGATTGAGGCCACATCGTAGTCAGAATACTATCCCATCAACTCATCAATCGTTTGTCTCATGCGTTTGCTCTCTTCTACAGGGTCCGGAAATGTGAGTCCGCTGGCTGTGACATCAAGGGAATCTCGAAATCTCGAAACACGACCCTGCACCGCAACATATCTACCAAGCATTCTGTCAGAGTTCTGTTCCAGGGGCTCGAGTTTGTTCCCAGACTTCTCGATGAGCTCATGCGCCTTCTCTGCAGTCATTTCTAGGAGTTCCTCTCCAGTTTCGCCAAACAGTGTGGCCCTTATGGAGCCAGACCCGTCATCCACGGTTATCTTGTACAGCATTCGATACTCAGGTTTCTTCACGTCACCGCAGACACTACAGGTGAACTTCCCCTCAGTTTCCTCAACCTTCTTCCTGCAGCTCGGACATGCTGGATATACTGGGCTTGCCTGAGTAATCCCTACCACAATACCACAGATCTCGACGCTCTTTCCTTCACTATTCTCATCTATATGCCCTATCATCACTCTTCCTGCGGCAATGGACATTGGTTGTAATGATAGATCAGAGAGAGCGAGCTGTTCGAGTCGAGAGCCTTTGGGATTGATCTCAATCTCGGCTTTGCGACCTGCATGCACCTCTACTCCGCCGCGAAAACCTTCTTTGGCGTATGCATGTGTGACACTAATGATGTCCCCCTCCTGGAGGGATTCAATCTTCTCAACATCTTCATTCCAGAACGTCAGTCTGATCTGTGCCGTTTCGTCTGCTACGATGATGTTCTGGACGCGGCCTTCCTCTCCTTCTCGGTCGAACGTGTTAATCGGGAATACTCTAACGACTCTCCCCTCGACGTCTACATCTCGCATCTGAGTAGTTATTTCTGCAATCTCTTTCTTCCCAATCGGTGTCGGTGCACTTGCCTCAGGTACCACTTCTATGGCATCGATCTTGATCTTCAAGCCTCTTTCAATCTGTGAGGAACGACCCCCATGGACTTCGATGTTCCCGTAGCGTCCTGTCTTGGAGTAGGCTCCTTTAACTCTGATGACCTCGCCTTCCTTTGCATTCTCCATCTCCTCAGCATCTTTGTCCCAGAACACCAAACGAGTACT
>JBHLRV010000002.1:0-20500 GCA_048882205.1 Candidatus Thorarchaeota archaeon
CCTGAGAGCTCCTTTCCTAGACCGTATACGGGGAACACAGTCAGGAACCCCAATGCTGCTATGAGGAATCCGATACCCCAGTTGTCCGGCTGAATCCACGTGCCAAGTCCGTAGAAAACGGCTGTCAGTGGAGGGAAGATATAGAGACCGTTGTTATTCTCATAGCCATCCAAGACAATATGGCCAAACTCGTCACAGTAGGGCATCAGTCCATTGAGCATGTTGTTGCCCCAATGAACGTAGAAATACGGGTAGTCGGTGTAGCCCTCGAACTGATAGTTGACTGTGTAGCCAAATATCGTGATTTGGCCTGGATCATTGCCCAACCAGACATCCCAGTTTATCCACAGGTCTTCGCTGAGGTACCCTTCAAGTGACAGATTGAAGATTGGAATCCATATGGCCAGACCTACAACGAGAATCGCCAGAAGTATTCCATACTCGATTATGAAGCGTGCGGCACGCCTCTTGATCTGTACCAAGTCCATGACGAGTCGTCTTCAGAGTCACTCCCTAATATTTCTCCTCATCTTAGTGTCAGGGCCTACTCGTACCACATCAGGAAACTGAAACTACGTGTCCGAGGATTGTGATAGAACTGCAATACTTGCCGGGCCACTCTTGCTCACTTCCACCACCGGAACACCTTCCCATCCGTGTACGTCTGTGTGCGTGATCAGGAATATCTGTTCGAAGCTCTCGTCGTTCACCAGGTTTCTCACGACTGACTCTCTGCGTGACCTGTCAAGCCCTCCAAGCGGTTCATCTAGAAGGACGCAGCGGACTCGTGGAGCTATCGATGGGCTATCTTTGAAGGGGCGTATACTGCTCATCGTCCTGCTGATTCCGAGTCTGAGACCCAGACTTATGGCTGTCCTGTCTCCGAAGCTGAGCTGAGATGACTTCTTCTTCGCCTTGTCTCGTTCATCCCAGATCTTGAGGAGTAGACCCGAGCCAGATCTGCCCTTTGCCTGGGTCGGTTCAAGATCTACCGAGGTATACTGTCCATTTGTGAATGAACTCACATATTGATTGGTGGCCTTACGTACGATTCCGATCAGGCGCTTCTGAAAGACATAGTCTGCTATGAAACCACTCACAAGCTTCCTTCGCACGTAGGTCGCATGTTCTTTCAACTCCTCAAGGTTCTTGATCTCTGCGCCAAGCTCCTTCATCCTTGCCTCTTTCCCCTCTAGCTCTTTGATTGTTCGCTTCTCCTTCTCTATCCTTCTCAAAGCAGATTCGTACTGTGTCTGAAGTGAGCTGAGGGTTGTCTGCAACTTCACTATCTTATTGCGAAGGTCATCTAAGCTACCAACATCATGTTTTGCTAGCAGTTTCTCCACGGTGTCGGCATCCATTCCCTTTAGCAATGTTCCGAGCATTTCTGCCATCTTCTCGATGTCCTTTGTTGTGCGAACCATATCCTTGTGTTGCTTGGCTACTCGCCTTACCGCTTCTATGGCCTGTGGAATGGTTCTGAGTCTTTCCTCGGTTTCCTCAATCTCCCCCGCTTTTGCTATACGTTCCTTCTCAAGGAGTGACACCTGCTTTCTGTGCTCTTTGATTGACTTGTTGTACTTCTTCAGAAGCTTCTCGCGTTCCCCCGCTGTCAACGGTTTCTCGCATGTAGGACATGGAGCATCAGCACGTTCGCCGGACGCTACATGAATTGTGAGGTGGTCAGCCTTCTCCTCAACGTCTAGGATGATGCCTTCGTGAGTCCCAATTTCCCGATTGATCCCGTTCGACTTCTCAAGTGCAGCCTTTCTTTCTTTCTCCAGTCGTCGATTTTCTTTTCTCAGCGATGTCAAGCGAGCTTTCGTAATCTGCGGATTGGGGTCGACAAGTCCAGCCTCCTTGAGTTCGCTCTTCATCTCGTCCATGCTTCGATTGAGTTCATCTTCCGTTCTCTCAAGTTTCATGAATAGCTCATGGATGGCTTTCAATCCCTTTGGAGATGGCAGCTGTTTCAACAGCTTCTCCGACTTGGCCTTCTCCTCGGTAACAGACTCCAGTTCCTTCTCTTCGAGTTTGATTCTTGACTCCGCCTCCGTCATTTGCTCGCGAATCATCTCTGGGGGCCTGTACTCCTCATTCAGCACTCGAATCTCGGTAGCAGAACTGGCCTCCAAGTTCTCCAACTGCTTCTTCATCTGGTCCAGAAGCTCAATGTTGTACACCTTCTCCAAGAGCTCTCTAAGAACATTAGGAGTCGCACTAGCAATCAGTGCAACCTCGCCCTGTCGTACTAGAAGCGTTTGCAGGGCCTGATTCAGCTCAAGATTCAGAATACCCTCAACCTTCCTGTTGACTGTCTGACTCTTATCAGCGATACGTTTCCAAACGTCGTCCTTTCTCTGTGAAAGAATCACGGCCATCTTGTTCGCAGAATCATACGTGCGTTTGATCAAGTAACGAGTACCTGCGACTTCAAAGACAAGCTCAACTCGAGTGAATGAAGAAGAGAAGTTGACGAGCTCGTCATTCGTGAGGCCGACAGCGGTCGGCCCCCATAGAGCCCACAGAATGGCCTCGAAGAGTGATGACTTTCCCGTAGAATTCGCCCCTCTAACTAGTATCAGACCCCTAGGCAGCTCCTCGTCATCCTGTGGAATCCTGAGATTACGAAAGGGCTTGAAATTCTGAACATCAATGCTGACGAGCCTCATTCTTCGCCCTCCGATAGCGATTCAAGAGTGAGCCGCTCATCAGTCCGGGATACTGATAGCTTGAGCGCCTTCACTGCAATCTTCGTCAACGTTCCCTCGTCAAATCTTTCATCAACATCCAGCGTTCCCAGATAGGCTCTGAAATCACTCTCGGGATTCTCTATGAGATACTCTGATTCAATCTCAGGGAATGATGGCGTAACGTACTCTGCATATGGTTGTCGGATGGTCCACACAAGCTGTGCGATGTTGTACTCGCTATCCGGGGAGTGTATCTTCGAACGGAGTGTTTCCATGGCTACTGTCAGTCCAAAAGCGCTGAGTCTTGTTGCCTGCCCCTCAATCATCAGCCGGACTCGTGCAGCTGAGGCCGAATCCCAGTTTGCGACAAGCCCCTTCTCGTTAAGCAATGCTTCCGCTTTATCAACCACAGTGTCTTCTGTGTCATCGGGATCTACGAGAATCTTCTCGTTATACACAGGTCTAGTGAACTCGAGCTTGACCGGTGTGACCTCTAGAGTTGCACCATGTTCAAGCTCCACTACCAAGAAGCCTTTGTCGTATCGACTCTCATCGAATCTCCACCGCTCCGGAGACCCCGCATACCACCCGTTGCTGGACTGCTTGTGTTGGTGGTGGTCATGCCCCAATGCCACGAAATCATAGTCCATCTCAAATATCGTGGTGTGGAGAGACCTGTCAATCTCCATTCCGTGAGCAACACCAATGGACACCCTCTTTGGCTTAGGGACTTGACACTCTGATATCCAGTCATTGAAATTGCCCACCTGGTTGGTGGATTCGAGTACCTCGTAGTCGATGAAAGGAAAGCAGAACACGTCTAGATTGTCAAAGGAGAACATTAGAGATTCATGGCTCGCCAAAGCTCGTTTTAGATCCACCTGAGTTGCGACACGGAGTCCTGGCACAGCCATCTTCAAAGAATCAAGCAAGGAAACTTCCAACGAACGGTATAATCCATGATTGCCTTCGATTATGACGACCGGAATGTCCGTTTCCTCGATGAACTTCTTGAGAACAGATATTGCGGTTTCCTGTGCTACAACTGGCGGCTGAGAGGGATTGTATTCCCAAGGAGAGTCATAGAGGTCTCCGGAATGGACAACAATGTCAACGGGTGGATCTAGTTGCGCAATCCTCTCGAATAGCTCAGCGAACCTCTCATAGAAGTCGTGTTCGAGAAGGCGGCTTCTCATCTCCACTCCCCAGACGTTGTGCTTTACTCCTTGGCGTGGTCGAGCACCAAGGTGGGTGTCTGAGATGTGTGCTATTCGAACGGGCATTCAGTATTCCTCAAAGAACATGCTTCTCGCTCTTCTTCGTTTGTCTGCCTTTGTACCTATGCCTATCGCGCTCGAAGACTGTGTCGAAGAGAGGTATCTTGACAGGCAGCGGGATTTCTCTATAGGAAGCCGTCAGTATCCCTTCACCTCTGGACATCACCCTAAACTCGTTCTCAAAGCCGGAGATATTGACGCTTGCGTTTTCGATACAGGACTTTATCTCTCGTTCGTTTCCTAGACGCAAGTTGATTTCGGTGTTCATCTGGCTCAGGATGACATTATCTAACACGCTGACCTGCTGACTAACCACCAAGAGACCCATGTTGAACTTCCTACCCTGGCGAGAGATGTCTTTGAACACCGAACGTCCACGCATGAGCTCTGGATTCAGAATGGATGGTGCCTCTTCGACAGTGACCAGTATGACTGGGAGCTCGCGAGGTTCTAAGACATCACAGTCATCTGCCACACCTCCTCTTCCGTAGAAGGCTCGAGCCTGCGCCTTTGTTCGCGTAAACAGAGGTTTTGGAAGACGCATCTCCCCTTGCTTGTCAAAGTCGCCGAGGTTTCCACTACTCTTGATTGACCGTCTGAAATCAAAGAGAGTCCTTGCAACAATGGTCGTAAGAAGGAATTGTTCCACGTCGCTCATCAGACTGGTATTCACGACCAGAATCCGACCAGTTTCCATCGCCACAAAGAGGTCGCCCAGAACTGAAGTGCCACCCTTCTGGAAAATTGGAGACCGTTCAAGGAAACGCAGCCTGCGCTGCACTGCATTGAGAGTGCCTTTGGTGGCCTCGGTGTCCTCTTTCATTTCAAGTATCTTCTCTATCCACTTCTCTCGATGTTGACCGTACTGGGCATCAATGAACGATGACATCTGTGGAGTGAACTGCATTATGGAGTATATGTCACGCGGCTGAATCTCCTCCCATTTCACGCGAGTTTCCTTGGCATACCTTCGTATCTCTCTGATAGTGGCCCGCTTGTGAGTAGTGAGGTAATAGAAGTCCCCCATGAGGTTGGTACGTGTCTTTGAATCCAACGCTTCTATTACACTTTGAATCCCATAGTTGTCGACTCCTCTGGCGAATTCGTCGTGCGGATCAATGCAGAATGCGGAGATCCTAGCCCGCGTGCTGCTGGGATTGAGAATGGCATCTAAGTTGGAATCGAGGATTGACTTGATGAGCACCATCATCAGATTGCTTTTTCCGGCTCCCGTTGCACCAAAGATGCCAACGTGCATCGGCAAGTTCTTGGATGGAATCCTCACTGGGACGTCAAGAGTCTGCTCACCAACTTGGAGATCGCCAACATACACATCTCCATCGGTTTGAGAGGCGAGCATGATGTTGACTTGGTCGTCTGAAACTCCGGGAATTGGCCGGAAGACATCTGCCAGATGATCGGGCAGCCGACGCGGTGACATGAATCGCCATTCACCCCCAATGTCCTCAGCATAGCCAAGCATTCTTCCATCGACTGACAATAGCATGTTCCGTTCAATGCCAGAGAGGTAGGAGTCGCCCTCCACCATCAACGTGCCCGCCACTCGAGACATGTCATCAACTTGTCTAAGGTAGTTCTCAAGACCTAAGACCCTGAAGAAGAAGACTCTCTCATGACCATCTCGCTGAGAGTATATCATGAATATCTCTCCCACGCTCACATCACGGTTGTTCCCCATGATTCCAAGCATGGTTTGGTTTCCAACACCAACTTTGCCATAGAGCTCCCCAAGTTTGTCTCTATCAAGCATCGTTCATCACATCACTCTATCATAAGTTATAGTCCGCTCTCGGCGGGTCAGTCTTTCGTGGCTCTAGACCCATCTCGATGCGTACATCCCTGCATATCTCGCGCGCTAACCGTAAGTCTTCATAGCTCAGCTTGCAGGATTCATGTGCCAATGCCAGCGGCACGGGATAGCCATACCATCTTGCGTCACGTGACATGAACTCCAAGTCACAGAAGAGAGATCTCTCGTTCTCCCTAGTTGCAACAGGATCATTCGGTACAAACACGTTTTCGAGCCACCAGATTCTATCAAAGTCGATGCGAGAGGGTCTATTGTCACGAGAGAAGCTGAACAAGTAGGGAACCGCCAGAACGGGAGGAATGTAGGTCCTGTCTTCTGTTATGTGGAGTCCTCCCCCAGGGTCTTCTTTTGATGGGAGAAGACAGAACCATTTCGCACCCTCTCCAAATATGTCCTGAGCCATTTTGGCGATGCGATGAGCAAAGGGAATGGTGTGATTCTTGCTCACTCCACACACTATGACCCCCTCTTTGCGTGCCAGTGCGCATAACTCTCTAAGCATGAAGCCACTTGGTAATGATGGATACTTGCGAATGAAATGCATAAAGACTGACAGTCCACCGTCTAGAAGCAGATACCTTGGATTCAAGTCACTACCAAGAACTTGTCGAGCGGCTGCATATTCTGACACTTTGCGCAACTCATCGTGGACCACAGGATTCGTTAGAATCTGTGCCCTGGAGATGAGCGATTCCATTTCTCTTAGTTCGGGGAGATACTTCTCGTACTCGGTGCCTGTGAAGTCAGAGATGGATGATATCTGCCCCCGCGTAAAGTCGTTGAAGAATGGTAGGACCAGATTCACGATGTCCTTCAGCGGATGGATGTACTGTAAGGTTTCAGCCATCTTCTTCTGAGCATCGTTTCTTACCCCAGAGTGCCAATGGACATCAAGATGTGGTTGGCTTCCAAGTCTGAATTCGAGGTCCTCCCTGTTGATTGGACTGAAGAGGTTCTCTGCACGAGTGTTGGTGTCTAATACAACAGTGGCTGTACTGAGGAGATGGACCCTGATATCATCAAGCAACATCAGACCATCTGTCCCCGATCCGTCTACTGCGGCAACCAAGAAGTCCTCGTCAAGCAACACATCAGCGGGATGCGGCTCAATCGTATCGAGTAGCTTCTCTTTGATCCTTACTTCGTCTTTCGAGAACTCCTCAGCATCTCGTCGATCTTGTTGATTGTCTATGTCTCTGAAAACAAGCCTCAGAATGTCCCTGAATCTGCCTGTCAAAATCCTCTCGAGCATAGCACCCTCTCTCAATCAATCTAGTAAGACGGCCGGCTCAACCTCATCAATGTCTCACGGCACGGAGATAAAAACATAGCACTTGGATTAGTCGAGTTGCTACACGAAGAGAGCATATGGAGATAGGACTGACGTTGCCTATCGTCGACAATAGCTGTGGAGTGGGAAGTCCACTCTCTATTGAGATCTTGTGTATATTCTGGCACCGATGTAGATCAGAATGACACCAATGATCACAGCAATTGCTATGATGGCTATCTCAACTAGTCCGAGAATCAGTTCGGCGGTTATCATCCAGTATCCGTACCAAGAAAGTGGCGTCACCAGAACCATGAAACCAACTATGGCAGTTCCCGCCCCCATCAAATGATTTCTTCTTGTGAGGTCTTCCATTTCTCTATAACCTAGAACAACGAGCACAATTCCAACTGAGAAGCCAAGAAAGAGTAGAGAAGGAAACAACACTGCGAACGTATATTCCTGCATCTTCGTGAAACCCCCATCATAAAATCCAGAAGTTTGAAACGCTATGGAACAGGCGAGGAATTAAGGATTTCCTTCGTTCCTCAGAGATTCTCTTAAAAGGAACGAGTTCATCGATTTCTTTGACCGCAAGGATTCTGGCATACTGGCGACCATGCGGAATGACGGGAAGTGGTCCATTGCTTAGGATTAAGTACTTTGGGAAGACATCGTTCGCATTGGAGTCCAAGGACACTTCTGTGCTTCTCAATCCAGGAGTGTGGAACGATGAACCCATGGTACCTGAAGACTTCGACTGTAGAGTGATCATCGTGACCAATCACGAGGATGATGCTCTCGGGAATGCATCCACCATTGCAGTCAACTCCAAAGCATGGATACTTGGCAATGAAGCCACGATTGAAAGAGCACGTGAACAAGGCGCCAAGGCTTGGCTCCTGCATGTTCTGAAGAATGAGGTGCCCTATGAGATTCCTGGTCTAAGAGTAGTACCGTTTGCACTGCAGAAGGGTGGTGCAGAAACGGGTCAGGTGATCGAGAATCTTGGACTGCAGATTGAAATCGGAGCGATGAAGGTTTCATACCTTGGCGATACTCGGGTTAGAGGACCATTCGGGGACCTTGAAACCAATGTGATGATTGTGCCAGTCAGCGGAGAGGACGTCTTTGAGGTGAAGGACGCAGTGAGTCTCTGCATTGACGCAAAACCACAGATCGGTATTCCGGTGAGATGGACTTCCGATGAACAACCTCAGAAATTCATCAGGTACATCGACCAATTTGGTAAAGGAACAACTCCGTTCAAGATGGACTCAGGACAAATATTAGAGGTCCAGTGGGCGGCTGGTCAAGAGTTCCAGCACAAGGTCGTGAGTTCCGATGAGCCAGAGCCAGAATAGTCACCCGGGAGGGTGAATAATCGCAGAAGTGGGTGAAAGCTAATTGGCTGAGAATGATGAACAAAGAACGGTCATCGTTGACTTAGAGGAATCCGAGAGGGCCTTTGTAGGTGCGCTCAGCAAACTTGAGCGTACTGAGGCCAGTGGTATCCTGAGCGTCAACAATGTTTCAGAAAGATCCCGTATTTGGAATGTCCGGGTGTTGTTGCCTGGAGGATCCAGAGGTACTAGCATAGCTGAGGAAAGTCTTCCTGCAGGAGAGATTGATGCGGGCGGCAAATGGGAAACCGAGTATGATATTGAGGTCAAGAAACCGATTCTGACTCTTACTGAAACATATGACACGTGTGGAACTGTCGATACTGAAGAACCGCACTGGGCCTATGTGTATGGCAAGGAGAATCCTGTCAGGATAACTATCAAAGTCAAGAACGAAACAGATGGTGAGATTGACAACATCGTGATTAACAAGACAATACCCCCTGAGCTTGAGATGCTGAACATTGAGAATGCAAGCTCGGGCTCAGCAGAGATTGATGAGGATACGAAGACAGTCATCTGGAGGGACTTCGTTGTCTATCCAAATGAAGAGGCGACCATTCTCATATCTGCAATAGGGACCGTTGAAGACACAGAAACCAAGAGTGCCGGTCAGATTGTTGCGACCTATCGGGGCGAAGGACAGCAAGTATCCGTGCTTAAACCCGATATGAGTGCTCTCTCTGAGTTCTTGACTGGAATAGAAACTGCAGAAACCGAACCGAATCAGTGGGAATGCACCCTGGAATGCTCCAATGAGAGTGACCTGATGGTTCGACTTGACAAGGCGGAAGTCTACTTGATCCCCGAGGATGGTAGCGAGAAGAAGAAGATGATTGATGAGACTCCAAAAATGGAGTTGTCACCAAGCCAGGAGTGGAGCTCCACCTTCGAGGTTGAGAGTAAGTCACCTCCAAAGTGCACTCAGGAGGTAGTCTACACTCCTATGAGGGTCATAAACAAGAGAGTGTTAGGCACCATAGAGAAGACCCCTCAAGAGGTTCCGGTGATTCAGATTGATTATACGAAAGAGTTTGATCCACCAGAGGTTAACAGCTTCGACAAGACTCCTGTTGAAGTGACAATCGAAGTGAAGAACACTGGTACCGCTCGAATCAACGAGTTCATCATTGAAGACAACCTTCCTGACGATGTGATGCCTCCTCAGGCAGAACACGTCAAAGTCTGGGTCAAAGGCAAGGAGTACACTGAAGGACTTGAAGTGAAGATTGAGCCTGATGATCAGAATCCTGAAGTGCCGCACAAAATCACCTTCACAATGCCAAATCTAAAGGACTCTGTGGGTGAACTTAGTCCAGGAGATAGCGTCATGGTGAACTACGCCATCATGGCTTGGAGGAGTCGACCTGAGAAGGAATATCCCTCCCCCATACATTGCTTCGCGAACACGTACCCCCCCGGACTACCTGTTGAGAGTGCAAGTGCTCAGGATGGACATAAGCTGGGCATTCTGTACAAGAAGAGAAGCATATCCGCCAAGAAGGCCATAAACAAGGGCGCTGACCCTGGTGAGTACATAGTTGTGCTGGTCATCGAGAACAAAGGAGAGGTAACTGTCGAGAATGTCGAATTGACTGATTGGATACCCACAGGCTTCGATTATGTTTCTACTGATCCTGATGAGGAATCACCGATTGTGAGTCCCACCGCAGACGGTACGAACCTGGTCTGGAAATGGACTAGGATGAATCCTGGTGACAAGAGACGGGTCAACGTTACTGTCCAAGCTGGCGAAGAAGCTGGTGAGTACGAGCGTCGAGAGCCCCAGACCACTTCAGATTAAATCTCACCCACCCTCCCGCTGGGCAAGGGGCTCCTCCCCTTGCCTAGTTGGTCATTTTGTTGTTCTTTTTCTCTACAAATCATCTGCCCTTGAGGTCTCTATATCTGTGAACCAGAAGCGAGAAGTCCTCATGTTCTAGAGTGTGATGCCATAGCTGCTTACATCCACATTCCAGACCTTCAATTCTGGTTTCATTCTGGTCCAAGGAGAAGGAGCGTAGTGCATTAGTGATATCTTCGTCACAGATTCCGCAGTTGTGAGTACCTCGTGGCTTTCCTGCGCCCACAGGGTCGCACACAATATTGATTGACCGGTCAATTTCCTTCCTAGTGCTGTGAAGAACATCAATGAGTGACCAAAGCCACGGGGGGCGGTAGAGTCCTCTTGACCACATTCTCTCAACCAGCGTATGTTTCTGTACGTTGACCGGGTTTACGGAGATCGTTGTGACGTCCATCTTCGCGGCGTCCATAATGGTGTCTGTAGCGTCCAAAAGCGCGTCACGTTCAGTCAGGAAAGGCGGCTTGAGAAGCACATATGCACGGATACCAATACCATTCGATCCAGCAATCTTTACAGCCCTCTCGAAGTCCTTCGTTTCGAAACCCTTGTTGACACAAAGAGTTCTGATTGCGTCGTTACTACTCTCAAGACCGATGCCAATCTCAACTTGGCGCTCTCCCAGAATGCTTCGTAAAGCTGTCATTCTGTCATATGTCACGAATTGCGGGCGGGATTCTAGCACTACTTCACTGACCCGATCATCACCGCCGATTAGGCGCAGAATCTCATCGCGTGCAGAAGTCGGAACCTCTTCTGGATCGAGGAAACTTCCGCTTGTATACACCTTTACGGATAATGGACCTGTTTCTGAGTCCAGACTCTTTGCGGCTTCATCAAACTGCTGGACTAGCTTGTCTGCTGGAACTGCCTCACGTGATCCATCCAGAATGTAGCTGCACATAGTGCAGCCTCCACTATCACCTCGTGCATGGTTACATCCAGAAGTTGCTAAGACCACAGACAGAGCTGTACCAATGCTTGGGCCAACTCTGCTCTTGGATAACCAGCTGGCTGCTGGTCTTGAAAGGTTTCGTTTGCTGATCCTGTCTAACGAACTGCCTCGTGCACTCATGTTGGCGTCTGTTATTGTGCTCCGCAAAGACTTAGGGATGTGGGACATCTACTTTCCACGCTCCACCTTGTGCCGCAGAGTCACCGCTCGACCTTTGTCAAGTTCACACATCTCTAGGCCTGACATCTCACTTTTGCCAACTGCGGCAACTTGACCGCCAGAATCAAGGACAATGACTTCATCTCCAGGACGGATCCCAGGATCAGCTTCACGAACGCCAACAGCAAAGATGGACCCTCCTTCAATCTCCTTCCCTTCAAAACGGACCCAACTCTGTTTAAACGGCTCTAGCAGGCGGCCCCCGGCGAGAGTGAGAGACAATGTGCCAGACTTTGCCACGTAGGCACAGACCTGTTCACCGTGCACTCTGGAAGTGACTGTGTGATACAGCTTTCCGCGTAGACTTGCTCCCTCAGGAATCAGGAGATCTCCGGCTCCATGGCCAAACTGATAGTCGGAAGAAGCGCGTAGAGTGTCCTCAAGATCAGTTCGTTGCTTGTCTGTGAGGTCCAGAACGTCAGCCATGTCCCGTAGAGTGTCCTGAAGTGCCTTTAGCGAGGCTCTACTTGTGGCTGACTCATCAGAGGTCGTGTAGATTATGCTCTGTGATATTCCTCCCTCAGCCTTCTTGACGATGTTCAAGTACCCTCCCGATACGTGGGCGACAACCACGGTTGATTCGTTGAACTTCTGCAGGTGTTCTTCAAGTGCATGCACTGCAATCTCTGTTTCTTCTGCGTCCCACTCACCAGTGACTGGAATATCATATTGAGCAGCAGGAGGCATTCTCTCAAGCTCTCGAGGAATCACACCTAGCGGTGAGGTCAGAATTGTTTCCGCTACTCTGAATCTCAGAGGCCCAAGAGCAGTTTCTATAGCCTGGAAGAATCGTTTGTGCGACTTTGAGTTCGAATAGGGCTTTCTGGCTGAGCATGGTAGGAGTAGTATAATCCTCTTGTGTCCTGGAGGACGATAGCGGGAAACTACCCTCTCTCGAAAACGCCTAATCATAGGCGAGTTGTATGACTCCGGGCCAATTAACGGGATGGCTCCTCTAGCTGTCGTTGGAGTAAACTCTTCCAAGTAGGAGTAGAGTTCGCCATCGATTCTCCTGAGAAACGCAGCCATGGATGGACTGGCATGAGTCATGGATTCGACAAGCCATCTCAGTTTCCCAGAGTGCATAGCTTGGGTACACTCTGACATCAGCATCTCGAAAGTGGTAAGATTGTGCTCCGTGAGAATCTTTGCCAGTTGGCCGTCAGAATCTAGATCTGTTTCAACAAGAGATACACATGCAGGACAAGTGCATAGACGCAGACTCTTTTGCGTTCCGATGATTTCGGAGTCCATTCGCCATAGTCTCATCCTTCTCGCTGCTGCCTCAAAGGCATGTCCGACATCTAGAATATCGAAACCCAAGTAGTATAGAACGGGCAAGGTGAATGGTTCTACCCTACCGATCAACAAAGCAAGCCAGCTACGAGGAAGTCTGCGTCGGAGTAGTATCGAGTTAAAGTCAGAGGGCCCAAGGTCGCAATTGAGTTGAAACGCCGCGGCCTTGACGCCAAGCTCGTCGAATCTCCTGAACGCCCTTTCAGCTGCCTCTGGGTCGAGAGAAGATGGTACTCTTAGAATCGTCTGAGAGGGAGCAATAGTTGTTTTGATCTCCCTTAGGGTCTTCTCTTGGTACTCAAGCAATTTCCCTCCAGCCTCAGTCCCGAGTGATTCACCGGCAATCATTGAGGGAAGAATCAACAGGTCTTCACTACCAAGCATCAATTCGTTCTCAAATGAGAATGGTAGAGAGAATACAACCGGATGCCCGTGTGTAGTCTTGTCTCGGTTCAGAGTAGAATAGTGGATTGAGAGTCTTGTGGCATGCGTCGGGCCAATGAGCGAGGGAGTAGCAATCGCCGTTTCTCCCAACCTCATGGACCCTACTCTCGCAGGGCCATCGTGACCACGGTCAATCAAGAACACACTCAACAAGAGTCACCTTAGTTCCTACACAAGAGGCTCGTATCCTGCATACCCCTCCGTATCTACGTCCGTTTCAACCTTCCCCAGAATCTGCTTGACACTGTCAAGCGCACCGAGCTTGAAGAGGGGTCTGTTGTTGTTTCCGCACTGATATGAGTAGGTGCACAATGGACAGCCATCAACAGTTCTGCAATCGCATTTCCCAAGGATTGTCTCCGTTCTTTTGAAGGCTTCATCTAGTCTAGTGAAGAGAAGCTTTGACGCACCGTTTCCTCCCGGACTACCATCATAAACGAAGATGATCCCAGAGTCCCCCATCGAAACACCACCAATCTCTCTTGTGCTCCCACCCGTAAGCATATCGCTGGACTCTATCACGACATGTTCCAGAGCGTGAAATGCGCCTCCATACAGGTCAGCAGGACCCAATCTCGGGCCTGAGGCATCAGTCATTTTTCCACCAAGGTAGTCGTTGACAACATTAGTGGGTCCAGGGGCTGTGAACGCAAAGCCTCGAGTGACATACTTGTAGACGAGGGGTTCAGACAGATCATTCCTGGCGACAACTTTCCCTGTCCTCGTTTCCTTCTTCACGTATCCATACACCGTCTGTGTCATCTCAAGTGCACAGTAGACTACGTTAAGACCCAGAACCTTTCGTTCTTCAATCACCTCCAATATTCGAGGCATGGTAGAGTAGAGAGGGCGTGTATGGACGCTTCGGTCTTGGAAGGGGACTACGGTCGCCCTCCCAAATCCAGGTGCATAGCGGAAGTCCACAGACATGTAGTTCTTACCGCCGTGAAGATAGATTGCCCCCGGATGGAGTTCCTGTGAGGCCATTGGCATAGACCTCTGACCAAGAGTTCGTTCTCCTGACCTTATCTGAACTGTATCACCAATGCCACGAATGCTATAGGCTCTCCATTTCTTTCGAGCTTGATCTGAGTCAGTAACACGGACGCTCCCATCATCTCGGACGGCGATTATCCCGTCTTCAGCCAGAGTGTCTAGGATTCTTCTTTGACGTGGAAACATAGAAACGTTCAGTCTTCCAGTCATGGCGGCTGCGATCAGCTGGTAGTATCCGACAACCTCATTCTCGGGCTCCATGTATGCTGAATCAATGTCAGTGAAGTACTTCTCAGGCTCGTATCTGTAGAAGGAGGATATTGGGTCTTTCTCACGAAGAGCAAGAATGGCTACGCTCTCTTGACCCTTCCTTCCCGCCCGACCAGTCCGCTGAATGAGGCGCGTAATTGACACAATCATGCTTACGACGCTGTCCAAGTCGCCGATATCAATGCCTAGTTCAAGGGTCGGAGTCGAAACGAGAACTTGTAGTGAACCAGACTTGAATTGTGATTCCACTTGACTTCTGTACTTCTTCGAGAGACCGGCACGATGCACCATCGATTTCAATCCGGCATCACCGAGAAGCATGTTGAGGACTTCTGCCTCAGAGTGAGTGTTTCCAAAGACTAGGGTCTTGTAGCCTCCCTCTCGAAGCCTCCTCACAAGATCAACAATCATGCTGTACTTGCTCCGATCGCCTGGGTAGAACATCATGAAATGAATCGGACCTCTCTTGGCACTTGTTGACTCGACAAGGCGTACTTCACAGTCAAACAGCTGGTCGGCAAACTCCTTGGGATTGGCTATGGTGGCCGATGCGCCAATCTTTTGAAAATGCCCCGCCTCCATTTCGAGTCGCTTTAGAATATAGTAGACATTTGAGCCCATTGATCCCGTGTAGAGATGTATCTCATCCAAGACTACGTACTTCACAGTACGCAGTAGAGGAACAAGACGGGAACTGATCCATCCCAGGTGATAGTGTAGAACATCTGGATTTGTCACCAGTATGTCCGGAGGCTTCTCGTAGATCTTCGTCCTTTGGCCTTGTGACACATCTCCATCGAAGATGGCAACGCTCAGTCCGGAAGCTTCACACATCTCTACAATCTTGTCATACTGATCTCGAGCAAGAGCCTTTGTCGGATAGACGAGTAGCGCTCGAACTCCAGGCTCCATGAAGGAATCCTGAATGGTAACAAGGAGTTTCCTGATTATCGGGAGGATGAATGCCTCAGTCTTGCCTTGGGCAGTCGGAGCTGCCATGACGACGTCTTCTCCCGCGAATATCAGTTCGTCAGCTTCGTCTTGAAAACTGTAGAGTTGATCAATACCCTTTCCCGCCAGAAGCTCTTTCAGACGCGTCGGTATCTTGATTTCATCTATGCTTCTTCCATATTCGGCATCGGTGGCTGGCATGTATTGATACTTCACAAGATAATCCCGCCCGCCATCAAGAAGTGTGCGAACAGAATCACTCAGGTCTCCCAGGGCCATTCCACCTTTGCTCGCCAGTCTGGAAATCTGTTCATTCGATTGAACTCTAGATCCACGTGGACGTCTTGTCCTGGAAGATGTTCTTTGAGAAGCAGAAATGGAGCTTCTGGATCGTCTTCTCTGGGTGCTAGACGCCGAAGTTACTTGGTCTTTCAGGATGGCCTCACTGAATGCCTCATACGCATCAAACAGATCCTTGCCGCGACCAGCTACCTGTAGTTCTGCGTCACAGTGAGAGCATATCACTGTCCAGATATGGCTCCCCCTCGGACGATTGATGTAGAGTTTGGAGCCGCACTTGGGACAATGAAGAACAGGCACTGATACCACCCTTCTTGCGACCTCTCATGGGTCGACTTATCAAAGTTTGGCAGAAGGGAAATAGGTTTCACAGCGCCATAGTAACCTTTTTAACGGTTGTGCAAAAAAGTTGCACAGTCGCTCTCGATCACAGGGAGATGAAGGTTACATGGTTGAAGAGATTAGTGCCGACCAGATAGACCAGGTCGTAAGTGAGAATAAGCTTGTCTTCGTTGATTGCCATGCAGTCTGGTGTGGACCATGCCGTACCCTATCGCCTCTTCTTGAGGAACTAGACGGGAAGTATGGAGAAAAAGGCTTCAAGGTTGTGAAACTAGACGTCGACCAGAACAGAGACTTCAGTATGGAGAATAGAATCACTGGAGTCCCAAGTGTCTTCGTCTATAGCGAGGGGAAGCGAGTCGTTTTCGACGATGGCCGTGGTAGCAAGATGGACAGACTGATTGGAGTAATGCCTCCAGAGGTATACACTCAGATCATAAAAGAGCTTCTAGTTGAAGCCTAACTTGTCAAGATGTTCCACTGGACAGATGGCTCATCTTTATGGTGGGAACCCGGTTTCTTTCGGACTTTGGAATCTTTGCAGCAAGATTCATAGCCCCCTTTTCGACTGATGCTTTTTCTTGGAAGAGATTGTCTTGGTCAGAGATGTCGGCATCGACAATGTTGAACATGCGGTGATGCAATCAAAGGTGACATTTGTCGATTGTTGGGCGCCTTGGTGCAAACCATGCCTGAAGCTATCTTCCATCCTTGAGGAGCTGGAAGTGAAGTATTCTGACAATCCTGATGTTGGATTCCTGAAGATTGACGTTCATCAGTATCAAGAGTACGGCACCAGGAATAACATCTATGCCATACCCTGCGTATTGGTGTTCTTCGATGGTGAGCCGGCACAGTTTGAGGACCCAAGTAGTAAGCAAAGTGGCAACATGACCGACCGGCTTGTTGGGGTCAGACCGTTTGAGCAGTATGAATCTGTGATAGAGCAGCTATTAGGCACTTGAAGCCCTCTTCTGATTTCACCTGATGTTTTATATTCCTCTTCGCAACAACGGACTAGGACCAGAGTAAGGCGAGGTAGCTATAATGCCGATTCTTCCTTTTGGTGACAAGAACCCAAAGATTGACGAGAAGGCCTACATAAGCCCTCAAGCAACCATCGTTGGTGACGTTGAGATAGGCCCCGGAGTGAACGTTTGGCCTGGAGCCGTGATAAGAGGCGATCAAGCCGCGGTCAGAATAGGCGAGAACACCTGTATCCAGGACAGTGTCGTGGTCCATGCCCACAGTGAGGACAACCCCACGATCATAGGAAATCTCAGTGTTCTGGGCAGCACCTCCGTGATTCACGGCGTGTATATTGGTGACTCCGCAAACATCGGCGAGGGATGTGTCGTCTTTGACGGAGCGACGCTTGGAGAAGGAATCATGCTTGCACCAGGGAGCATAGTTCCACCCAATATCGTCATACCTCCAAGGAGTCTAAACTCGGGGGTACCTGCATCTCAGATTCGAGAACTCTCTAGAGAAGAGGTTGAGAAACAGTCTGCAAGAGCAGAAACAATTGCACAGGTGTTCCAGAAACTGAAGAGATGGCAGGGAATACCCTAGACAAGAGTTTCCCTTGCAACTGCGGAGAGACTCTCGACACCAGTTGCTGTAACTAGTAGCAAATCTGCAATCTTCATGGCACCAATCGCTGGCAAGTAGGATGAGGGATGAAGTGAAAGAACCATTCCCTGTCTAAGGGAGGCGTCACACTCAGAGCACAAGAGAGGGGGTTCCTGAAGGTCAAGTCCTATTGAGTTGCCGATGGGCTGGAGAAGACTGTCCGCAGGAACCCTCTTGCGTATCTTCTTCATGATCTTGTTGAAAACATCTGTGACAGGGACGCCAGGCTTCATGGTTCCCTCCGCGGTCTTGTACACCTGAAGCATTCCCTTGAATAGCTTCTGTTGGACTTTGCTGGGCGCACCAGTATGAAGAGTCCGGGCGACCTCGGCGAAGTATCCTGCCTGACTGACTGTGATATCTATCGTAACGAGAGCATCACCGCCTATTCGGCTTGCGCCAGGGTGCACAAAGGGAAATCTTGCATGTTCTCCAGAGAGTACTGCGGCCCTGATGCCCCTGAGCTGACCACCAGCGGCCCTCATCGCGGCTTCTATCTCAATTGATGCATCATCCTCTGGCTTTCCAGGAACCACAATCTCCAGAGCCGTCCTGATTCCTATGTCGGCGATCTTCACAGCCTGTCGAATGGCCTCAATCTCCGCTTCATCCTTGACCTGTCTGAGTTTCCACAATGCAGATGAGAAGTCCTTGAACCCAGCTCGAGACAGCACCGTCTTCAAGTAGTCAAATTCCTTGACTGAGATTCGATCCTGTTGGAGACCAATCATACCGGAATCCACTCCCAGTTCCTCAAGAAGCTGCACTACAGAATCCCAGAAGGATGACCTGCGATAGTACCCCCACTCATTGACATGCTGATCTTCTATATGTTGCACAGTAGCCATGACTGAGTTGTGACCAAGTGCCTCTTCCTGCAATCTCGACAATACTAGCTGAGGTTGGCGGCCCTCAACGACAACGCAGCCAATAGGCAAAGCGCTCACAGGGCTCTCGTATCCCGTCAAGTAATGGACATCTTGTCGTCTGGTGACTACCAAGGCCTCTACCTGCTCACTCCTCATTGAACGATGAGTTCTCTCAAGTCGTTGGGGTGTGAACTGCATCCTTGGCATCTCTCTTGGGGGTCACTCCTCTAGCTTGGGTTATAAGAATCTGACACAATTTGTCGAATTCAACGCTCATTTAAGCGTAATGTCGATTCGACGTGATGAGAAACAGTGGCGGGACCGCCCGGATTCGAACCGGGGATTTCCAACTCCGCAGGCTGGCGCCTTATCCATGCTAGACTACGGCCCCATCAAGGCGGGGCCAATACGGCTTATAGACTCTTCGCTGGGCTGCTGTTAGAAAAAGTAGTCTAGTTGAGTTCTACTCGCTTCAAGGACTGGGCTTGGGCACCGGCACTTGGAGTATCTCAACGACTGCGCTTCCTTTGTGCTTTGTCACCCTAAATGTGTGTTCTGCGGTTTGCAGTATGAAACTCTCACCCTCATCGAGGGCGTCCAGTACAGTACGTCCCATTGGACCATTCAGGTACCGGGTGAACCTCTCAATGATACGATCCGTGGGGGAACTGAACCGATTCAGCATACTCATGGTTCTTCGCCTCACATCAGAAGCGTGTGCCCTATTGAGGCTTTTAAACTCAGATTGAAACAAGTAGCAGGTGAAAGAAGATGAAATGATGGCGGGACCGGCCGGATTCGAACCGGCGATACCCAACTCCGGAGGCTGGTGCCTTATCCATGCTAGACTACGGCCCCAAGCATCCACCTTAGGCGGTTCTTTAAAGATTTGCTCTAGATCATCCATGTCCAAGTGTCCCGGGACTTCCAAAGGATCAGTCTGCAATCAAAGCTCCATCAGACAGCCACCAAGCGCCGCGCTTGCCTTTTACCTCTCCCTTCTCAAACAGAAGCACTGTCTTGCCAAGAGCCTCCTTCGCACGCTCGTTCAACTTGGTGATTCGCACGTGAATTGTCTTCCGCTTGGTTGAATCTTTGAGTAAGCGTTCAGCAAGCTCCGGAGTAGAAGCACCCTCATGTTGAAGAAGATAAGCCAAAATCCTCCTATCCAGGTCATCTCGGCATACCTGGGTCTTTGTTACTTCATTCAGCTCTCCCAAGAACAAACTCGTCGACTGCATACCTTCAAGATGCTCTACTCGAGTCTTGAGCTGGTTTACTTCTTCGGCAAGCTCGTGGACCAGCGGAGGAATCTCCTTGTTGAGTCGCCATAGAACCGCCTCCTCAATGAACTTCTGCCTGCCCCTCTCTCCTGCCATTCTATCGAGCCGTTTCAGAGTATCTCTGCTCAGTCTAACACGTATGCTCACAGCTTGATCTCGCCTTGATTTGCTCATCCAGACTTACACTCCATTTAGCAGGCTCCATGTATCTCCGCGTCCGAGAACCATCTTGAGAGAAAAAGCCTTCCTCTTTCATTCAGTGTCGCTGCTCCGACACAGTTATAACAAGTACATCAGGGGGCTCGCTGAAGAAGGCGATGGTGATAGTCCATGGTTAACAAAGAGAAAGCTGTGAAACGTGAGATAACCAGACTCAGGAAGAGACAGAACCCACAGCAAGTGGACTTCAGGAGAATGCGAAAGCTTCGCAAGGCTAGAGCCGAGCTTTGGTCATCAAGGAAGCCTGTCGTCGTTAGGCCAACGATTGTAAGAGAGGAAAAGAAAGAGAAAGCCAAGAAGCCGAGGAAGAAGAAAGAACCCGAGCTAGAAATCATCGAGACTGAACCAGAACTCGAAATCATAGAGGATATCGCTGAGCCTATAGT
>JBHLRV010000003.1:0-19367 GCA_048882205.1 Candidatus Thorarchaeota archaeon
GATTACGTAGTCGTGGTTGTCAGTCCCACCCATCACAACGGCGTCGCTGACTATGCGTTTGGGAATCTTCCGTTCTTTGTTGGAAGATGTCGTTAGCAAAGGAAAATGAATTCAAGGTTGTGAAAGCAGCAGCAATGTAGCTTTCACGCCTTCGCTCCTTTTTTGGGTGGGGGGAAGAACATACTTCTAATCACCCGTCCAATAATAGCCAGTATTCTCGAATTCTGAAATGATTGGTTCTATTCTGAAATTGTCTAATACTTAAATACCGGATATGCCAACGGCCATCTTGCATCTTGTGGTGCGCTGATCACGCACCCTGCAATCTGACATTTTCCCTTCGTTTCGAGGGGAGATGTTGGGAGGAGAGTAAATATTGAGAAGAAAAAAGACTACAGTACTGTTAGTTCTAACACTGACGTTCAGCTTCTTGCTGCCGTTGGCCACGGTGTCATTTACTAAAGCTGCAGTTGCTGAACTCCCCGATTATATCGGAGTCGACCTCGAGAGTGGGTTGGCTGGTGACGTGTTCATGCCAGAGGTTTCGGATAGCGGCTACTTTGCTCAAGAGAGTAGAGAGTCGGCTTCGATGCTACCAGTCGGAACCACAGTCAGTGACTGGTACGTGGGAGCCGTTACGGGCAATCCAAACTTGACGCTCCGTGCCATTACTGAGTATGCCGAGGTCTGGGTTGCTGATGAGTTGAGTTGGCCTGAAGGCGATCCGAGAAACGCCAATCCATACACTACGTGGATCACCGATGAGATGTGCGAGTACCTGGCTGATCAGGTCAGCACGGTTGTCTGGCCTAGATGCACCGACTTCTTCGGCGAACCGTATGACAGAGATGGAACAGGCACAATCTTTGAAGCTGCCGGGTTCGATCCTGCATACTATGAGTGGCTTGAAACCGATCAACCCCAGAGAATACTCGTGAAGGTCCTCAATATCGTCGATGAGAACTACGTGGATCCAACCTATCCGTACTATGTGATTGGCTTCTATAGTCAATTGTACACTCAGACCTACTACAAAAGAAACATGATTCAGATAGACGCCTATAACTGGTGGGAGAGGGTCGGACCTGAGGGAGAACAGTGGTTCCCTGACACAGCACCTGACTTGGTTGTCCCTGCAAACCACCAATTCGCGATTGACGGCACCATTGCACACGAGTATCAGCACCTGATACACAGAGACTACCATAGTAGTCCAGCCGCCTTCATGAACGAAGGATGCTCGATGTTTGCAGAGATTCTCTGCGACTATGGTATCTCTTGGGGTCATATCAACAGCTTCTTAGCCACACCGGATAATTCCCTCACAGAATGGGAGGATCACGGAGGCATCAATGTCCT
Source organism: Candidatus Thorarchaeota archaeon (assembly GCA_048882205.1). GTDB lineage: Archaea > Asgardarchaeota > Thorarchaeia > Thorarchaeales > Thorarchaeaceae > SMTZ1-83. Next base: position 1,360 of record JBHLRV010000003.1, read on the forward strand.
AGCAGACTATGGCCAAGCTGCCCTGTGGACTATCTACTTGAGTGATCACTACGATACTGAAGAAGAGAAGTTCTTGAGCTACTACGTGGAGCAAGGTGTCCCTGGAATAGAGGGCATCAATCAAGCCTTGGACTACTTTGGAGCCGATGAGGACTTCAACGGAGTCTTTCACAATTGGAGACTCGCCAATCTGATCCATTCGGACTGGCCAGGCGACGGCAAATACAACTACAAATCAATTGACTTAGGAAGCGAAGCGGCCGTCCCGCTCGGAATACATGAAATCAGGCATCTTCCAGTTCCTTCGACAAGAGGAACGGACTTCGGAACAACGATTACTATCTTGGGCTATGACACGGGTGTTTCTGGACTAGGCAGCTATGGCACAGACTACATAGCCCTCACCTACTGGCAGAAGAAGAAACCATGGATCAACAAGCTCCTTAGCTTCGACGGCGATGCGAATGCCATATACGGCTGGAGAGAGACTGACCTTGGTTGGTACTCAGGTGCAACAAGCCTCATGGACACGCTTCTGTTCGCCTCGGTAGAAAGCGTTCCTGCTGAAGCAGAGCTAGAAATAACCACCTACTGGGACATCGAGGACTACTGGGACTTCGGGTTCATTCAGGTTTCAACGGACGGTGGATCCACATGGACTTCACTGGAAAACGAATACACCACATACGATTATGCACCCGGGGCTCACCCAGATATCGTTGCCAACCTACCTGGACTCACTAGCTGGAGCATGTTCATAGACGAGGACGGATGGATAACGATGAGCTTTGACCTGTCAGCATATGCGGGTGAAGATGTTCTCATCGGTTTCCGCTACATGACTGACTGGGCATCACTCTTCGAAGGCTGGTACATCAGTGAGGCAAGTGTCAATGGTGTACCATTGGAGAACTTCCAAGTCACACCGAGCTTTGAGGCCGACTACATGGTCTCTCTCGTCTACTACGGAGTCTGGAGAGGACATGCCTTCCCATTGTGGGTATCAGAGCTCTCACTTGACGGTGATGACGCCGGAGAGCAAGTCATGCCTTCGTTCCTGCAGAAGCCCCACTTTGTCATTGTGGTTGTTAGCGCCATGATGGGTGGCGGGGTAGCAGACTACTCCTTCGGGGTTAGTTATGAACACAAGCATGGATGGCCGTGTTTCCCCAGATGAAATGGTTTGATTCAGAATCTTCAGAATAGCTGTGAATGCTGCGCAAGTGCAGCGTTCACAGCCCCGATTTCTTTTTGGTGAACAATCTACGAATCGCTTGTCCAATAATGGGCAGCGTTCTCGAAATCCGAACCGACCGGTTTTATTCTGAAATGGTCTAACACTTTAATAGCGGATTTGACACCTAGGCTTTGCATCAATCGGTGTGTTGTTTACGCACTGTACAATCTGGCACGTTCGCATTTTCTCGTGGACGTGCGGGAGGAGAAGAATATTGAGAAGAGAGAAAACAACAGTACTGTTAGCTCTGCTACTAGCATTTGGCATGTCGGCGATAGTGTTCGTCGTGCCATCTGTTGCAAGCGTCAGTGCTGAGCTTCCCGATTATGAACCGATGGATGTCGGTCCAAGACTCAGGGATGCTGACTATCCCATCCAACCGGATAATGGCCCAATCGTCAACGGCAACGGTGGGGATGGGGATGACGCCGTAGAATACGACAGAAAGGAATGGCTGTCACTTGACGACTACTATGGGTACTACTTCTTCACCAACTTCAGCCTTAGGGCGTTCTCAGCTACTACAGAGATCTGGGTGCAGGTCTACGAAGAGCGTGGATTCCCTGCTGGTGATCCGAGAGGCACTCCAGTGATCACTCAGGCAGAGGTTGAGTATCTGCTAGCTGAGTTTGACTCGCACATCTATCCAACGGTTTCGGGCTACTTCGGGAATCCTGACTTCCACGACGGGACTTGGTCTTTGTTGGAGTATTGGGGATTGTTCCCGCCTGGATACTACTTCAATGAAGATGGTAGAAACGTTATCCTGGTGTCGAACTTCGGAGACGAGACCTTCTATGATCCAACCTACCCATACTATATCGCTGGATTCTTTTCGAGTTCACTCGAGGGGTATCATGATAGGAACATCATAAGCATTGACACATGGGCTTGGGAGGATAGAATAGGTCCGGAGGGAACCGAATGGCTGCCTGGCGAATACGTGGACCGTCCCTTTACATACGAGGCCATAATCGCTCACGAGGAGCAACACCTGATACACTCTGACTACCACTCAGGTGATCCTAGCTTCATAAATGAGGGCTGTTCGATGTACGCTGAAGTCCTCGCAGGGTATGGAATCCCATGGGGCGACATCAATAGCTACCTGGCCACTCCAGACAACTCACTCACAGAATGGGGTGATCAGGGAGGCATCAACATCCTAGCAGACTATGGCGCTGCAGCCTTATTCGCGATATACCTAATCGACCAGTTCGGATTCGACTATTGGAGTAACTACATGGCTCAGCCTGTGAACGGAATCCCCGGCCTTGAAACAGGGTTCGGCAGGATGACCTTCGATAAGGTCTTCCACAATTGGAGAATTGCCAACCTGATCCACTCAGATAGACCCGGACATGGAAGGTACAACTACAAGACCCTTGACCTCGCTGAGGCGGAACCTGTGAGAACCTATCCCTTGGAGGGACCCTATATCCCATGGACCTCAGGCTCAAGCTTTGGAACGACAATAACCATTCTTGGATACGATACAGGTGTATCATTGCTAAGTCCATACAGTACAGACTACATAGAGCTTACAGAGATGAAAAAGCCACGCGCCAAACTGTTCCTGTTCGATGGCGATGATTCAGGGTACATAGATCCAGGTCCCCAATGGACCTACGATGGCGGTCTCTGGTACTCTGGTCAATATGACTTGATGAACACAGTCATTGCCGGAGTAGCGAATGTGGATGCTGGTGATCCGACCCTAGTGATGACCACGTTCTGGGATATCGAGAGCTGGTGGGACTTTGGCTTTGTACAGGTATCGACTGATGACGGCATGACTTGGACGTCACTTGAGAACGAATTCACTACCTCTGTCCATGACCCAGCTGCTCATCCAAACGTAGTGGCTAATCTTCCGGGCCTGACAGGCTCGAGTGGAGACTTCATTCAAATCGAGTTCGACCTATCAGCCTATACGGGTGAAGTCCTGATTGGCTTCCGATACGTGACTGACTGGGCTTTCACTGAGGAGGGCTGGATCATTGATGACAGTGTCACAGTCAGCGGTATGCCATTGGAGCTTGCTGCCTGGTTCCCACCCCCACCGGAAGCAGACTTCATGGTGACTATAGTTTCGGTCAAGGAGAAACGTGGAAGACTCAACTACTATGTGAAGAACATACGAACCTGGGACGAGTTCGAGTTTGGAATGAGCTTCCTTTGGTGGGGCAAACCAGATACCATCTTCGTAATTGTCAGCCCCATACATGATGCCGGTGTGGTCGACTACGAGTTTGCCATAATGCCGTTCCGGCTCCGTTGGTGCTCCTGCTAGTAGTATGGATCAAAGGTGTGATCGCGACCTTCGCGTTGCTTTCACACCCTGTCCTCTTTTTTTTTCGTGTTGGAGTTGAGTAGTGACAAAAGGACTGATCCGGAGTCTTCTGACATTCCAATGAGCTGTAGGACTACGTCTAGACTTCTTCTTCCAGAATTCTGTTTGTGACAAGCCACTACTCTGAACTTGACAATCAGTAACATGTGTTGGGGTACACTTCTGGTCGGCTGCAAACAATATACACAGGACGCGAGAGAGTGGAAGATAGTAGCTGCTCGGATTCTCACCTTCTTCGAACTGTCACTATCAAGACGAAGACTATGCCACTAATCAGCACAACGCCTATGACGACGAACATAGGCCCCGTATCTGGGGGTGGAAACGTTGTCTTTGTGGTTTCTCCAGTTGTGGAAGTCGTAGTCACTGTTGTTGTATCAGTTGTGGTTGTCGATGTAGTAGTTGTTGTGGTAGTTGTGGTTGTAGACACCTCACCAGTAGACAAGTAGTTGCTCATGATTGTGAAGATCTCCGTGTTGTCAATACGATTGGCCTGCGGGAGACCGGCAAAGGCATCTCCAAAGAGAAAGACTGGTACTTCTGCAGCAGTATGGCTTGTCGTAGTCCATGAGACAGAGACATTCTTTGATCTAAGAACCCTCAATACTCGATTCTCCTCCTCAGTATTCGAGTCCGAGGGCAGAACGTCGTCGAGTATGTCACTGACCACGAGAAGGCCCCCGGTTTCATGGTCCGCAGTCACGATTAGTATTGTGTTGCTGTGATCCTGAACATACTCCAGTGACACATTGACAGCTTTGTCGAAGGCAATCGCTTCTAGTGCAGCATACGTCTTGTTGTTGTCGTGGCAGCCCCAGTCAATCTGACCTCCTTCGACCATGAGGAAGAAGCCATCGGAGTCCTGCGAGAGAATCTCGAGAGACTTGTTCGTCATTTCAGCCAACGAGGGAGTGGTTGTGAAATTTCGTGTCTGTTCAATATCCATCCCGGAGTCGGAGAAGAGACCAATGACCTTGCCAGAAGTGATTGACTCGAACTCAAGCCGATTCTGAACGTAGCTATAGCCGTTAGCTATCATAGCTGCCAGCTGGTCTGAGGAGAAAGAGGAGTTGCCTCCGCCCATGATGACGTCGACAGCGGCTTCCTCAACAATCTGCCTCGTTATCTCTGAATAGTCTGTCCGGCTAATCACATGGGTCATAAAGGACGCAGGAGTAGCGTGGTCAACTGTGGTCGTTGTGACAATGCCGGTGGCCTTGTTTGCTGATTGTGCAATCTCTAGGATGGTTTCCACAGGAGCCCCCGACGCGTCCATGGCAATCCTGCCATTGTAGGTCTTTACCCCTGTAGCGATTGCAGTGCCAGCAGCGGCAGAGTCGGTAATAGGATCGTTGGCACTATGGGTGGTTGCTGACCAGTTGAACCGACTATTCTCCATGGTGAGGTTCTTGTCGTGCCCGACCTCCACCCATCTCGCAAGCTTGACTTGGTCAAAACCCATGCCGTCACCAATCATCAGAATGATACTGAGGTCATTTGGTTGGGCTGACTGCGAAGGCCCGGAATATGACAGGACATACACAGGAATGGTTGCTATAAGTAAACAAACAGCCAAGATGGTCAAGACATGTTGGTAGTCAAAACGTGGCGCAGTCACGAGAGTCCAGGCATGCATTGTCCCGGAATCACAAATAAGTTGTTGTGGTTGTAAACAGCGAGAAACCGGACGGCTATTTGAGAGCCCTGTGAATGGCTGCCAGTCCTAGAAGCAAATGATGGAAGTCAATCCTGACAAATCCGGCCCTGGACATTATTCCGGCAAGTGCTTCAGCATCATAGAAATGCCGTACAGTGTGAGATAGATAACCATAACCAGTCATTGATCCAGAGATCAGATGCCCGATGGGCTTCACAAACAGACGGACATAGAGATGGAAGAGCCATCTAATGAAGCGGGACTGTGGCTGGCTTGTTTCTAGATTGATGAACAGTCCTCCGGGTTTGAGAACTCTACGAAACTCGCCAAACGTTTCAATCAGTTTGTTGCGGCTGATGTTGATGTTTCGCGTGGCAAATGAGATTGCTATGAGGTCAAATGACTCATCAGGAAAGGGCAGCTTCTTGGCATCTGCCAGAGCAAGATGCAGTCTGTTTGCCCCTAGTTTTCCTAACGTGGTTGTGAGCATTGGTAGGCTGAAGTCTGCAGAAACAACTTCGGCTTTCCTTCCTGCAGAACGGCTCAGATAGATTGACAACTCACCTGTGCCGCTGCACACCTCGAGGAATCTACCCCCTTCGTGAAGTACAGCCAGCTTTGCTGCTTGTCTGCGCCATAGCATATCAAATCCCAGAGTAAGCACATGATTCACTGTTTCGTAGGTGCGGGGAATCTGGGAGAACATTCTCTGAACGCCCTTGCTCAATTCGATCACCCCGGGCATTTCAGCTCGTTTTGCGTGTGTCCAGAAGAAACCTTGGAGAGTAACCTCATGGTCTTTCGGCAGAAAGAAGAAGGCCGGATAAAAAGATAGCCAATCCAAACATGACGTGAGTTCTAGATTATGTACGGAATTGGGTGTGGCTTGATACCTAGAAGTCGGTAGTATACTGTAATCTGACCACGATGATGAACACCATGCTCAATCATCTCAAGAATGATCTCAGCGACTGAGGCTGAGCGATTGAAGGAGTCTGTCACATCCAAGAGACGGTCCGGAGTGACCTTATCCATATAGTCCAGGGCACTTGCAAACACTTCGTTCGCGAGTCTCTTGATTGCCTCTGAAGACTTGTACGATTCTAGTGTGTAGGGAAGAGGTTCCCAGACGTCTGTAGTCAGCCCTCTCATGTAGAACTCAATCGATCTCAGTAGGTGAAGAATGATTTCACCGAGCTCTCGCCCTTCCTTCAAAGGTCGGCTCAAGATGATATCGTCGTTGAGCTGGTTCACCAAGGGTGAGGTTTCGCGGATGTGGCGCTCCATTGCGCTCTTCAGAAAACTGTGAAGCATGTGCTTGTCGACCATAAGATCACAACTCCCTTTGAAGTAGATAATCACTTGGGACTTTGGCAGTCAGCGTTATTCGCACTCGCCGACTTTCATAACAATGACTTTTGCCTCATCGGCAAGGTCACCAAAGACTTGGTGGAAGTAGCGGGCCGCATCGACGAAGCCCTCTTCTCCAGCCTCTGTCAGACGATAGACCACCTGTCGCCGGTCCCCCTCCTCCTTGCCGCCCTCTATCAGACCTCTATCCTTCAGGTCCTTGAGGGCGGGGTAGATGGTACCTGGTGTCGGCTTTGTCCCACGCCGCTTGGCGATCTGCTGAGCTATCTGCTGCCCATTCATTGGGTTCTTGCTTAGCTCCCACAGAATCTGGAACGTCAGGAAGCCCCTCATGTCACAACATTCCGGAGGACAGCATAGCTCATCTTCACTCTGGTCTCTCACGTTTAATATTGGGCATCCGATACATTTAAGTGTATATGTAGAACGCCCAACAGTAGTAATATTGGTCATCCAATATAAGGTGGAAGCATTGACAGAAACAAAGAAAGTCACTGAGATGTCGGATGATGAGATCAAGGATGAAGTGCGGAAGACATACGCCAAGGTGGCACAGCCGGCCGCAGTCAAGAGTTGCTGTGGACCCGAAGGTGCCAGTGAGAACATTAGAACCTCATATGCCGAATCATTAGGTTACTCTGTGAAGGATATGCCTGAATCAGCAGTAGAGTCCTTCGCGGGCTGTGGAAATCCCGTAGCTCTCGCCAGCCTAAAAGAGGGCGAGGTTGTCCTCGACTTAGGTAGCGGAGCAGGACTGGATATGTTCCATGCCTCGCGGAAGGTAGGCAACACTGGTCGAGTCATTGGTGTAGACATGACCCCTGAGATGATTGAGAAGGCTGAGATCGGTGCTGTGCAGCTGGGTCTAGAGAATGTGGAGTTTCGTCTTGGAGATATCGAAGACCTGCCGGTGGAAGACAGTTCTGTTGATGTCATAATCAGCAACTGTGTCATCAACCTAGCACCAGACAAGTCCAAGGTGTTCAAGGAATCTTTCAGGGTGCTGCGTCCAGGCGGACGACTGATGGTTTCAGACATCGTGTTAGAGGCCCCGTTGACTGATGAGATCCGCAATGACATCGCATCCTACACAGGATGCCTTGGAGGAGCAATCCACGTAGATGAGTATCTACACCACATTCGCGATTCCGGTTTCGAGAATGTGGAAATCGTTCAAAGCGCCTCCTTTGGTATTGCAGCCAGTGCAAAGATTGCTGCATACAAACCGAGATAGACTGTTAAGAACCGAATATCCTTTACCTGCGAAGCTTCTCATTTGGGAGTGTAGTGGTTCTATAGCCGGGATTCCACTTGACCAAGCTTCGACAGGTGAGGACAATCCGAACAGAGAGCTCTTTGGGAATAGATCGTGCGTCTTCACGGGAAGATGCAAAGAAGCTTAGGGCGCTTCTTGAGCGGTTGGTTCTGTCCCATGAATGGTCAGATATTCGCAAGGAGCTCGCTGATGCACTCTCAAAGAGGTTCGATCGGGGAGGGCTTGAGAGTCAGAGATTCTTGATGAGCACCCTAGAAGTTGAGGAGCTAGTCGGTATTGATGTTGACATTACATCTCTGTTGAGTTCAGTTGAGAAGCCAAAGGACTTTGAGGATCTACGTCGCTTGTTCAGCCGGCGGGCTGTTGAGCTAATACGAGAGCAAGTGACGAGTGGGGGTCCCACTCTACTGTTCGACCTCGACAGGATGCTAGACACTTCGGCGGCTGTATTGGTTCCTCTCATAGCAGATCAAAGACAGAAAGAGATGCAGAATGCAACTGCCTACCGCCTGGGCAGCATAGTTGATCTCAGAAACCTATGGTTAACTGGCTATGGATACAGGATTCTCTCTGCATTGGGCGCTCATCTAGTGTCAAACGAAGAAGGACTACAGTCCGTTAAGCTTGAGCTTCAAGCGATAGGACAGGACCTTCTTGTTGCTGATTGGGAGAAGCAAAGCGAAGGGTCACCAAGACCAAGGTTGTCAAACGACTTCCAACTCAGAGTATTACGTTTAGGCATTGACAAGAAACAAGGACTGCCAAGTGGTCTTCTCTCAGCGCTCATAGCTGAATGTGTTGAGAGAACGGAGTCGGGGAGACTCTCACTCTTGGCTGATGTCGTGGCGTTGGACATTTCTCCCTATGTGATACTGAGAGAGGTTCTTCAGACACACGTACTTGTCGAAGATGCTCTGATTCAGAAAGGGATAGGAGAGCTTATCAAGTCTGAAAGGCGCCCCTCAGCACTCTTCAAGATGCTTAGGACGAAGGCGGCCATTCTTGAGAAGAGCATAATCCAGAAGGCGATTGGTGCCGCGATCCAGACAAGTGTCAATCCACAGAGAGCTGTGGAGGCCATCGCAGAAGAGTCAAGCATATGGGGAAGTCCTAAGATTCAGGCGGCGATCTCAGAAGTGATAAGGTCTTCTCATAGGCCTTGGGCTCTCGTGCGTGCGCTTGGGGAAGAGGGACTAGTATGCACCAGGCCAGTCATGAATGCGATAACATTCGCCTTGCTTTCAGTTCCAGACCCTTCCGACCTAGTCGCAGATGTTCTTAGGATACAATGTCTCCGTGAACATCGTGAACTTGTGGATGCAGTGATAGAGTGTGTGGAATCTAGAACAAGAAAGTGGCCATTGACTAGGCTCTCTTTGGAGGCAATCCTCACACATCCACTCCTGATACCCAAGAAGGTTGCTCAGAGAGCAGTGGCTGATTTCGTCCGTTCTCCGAAGACTCGAGCTCGAGAGTTAGATGTCGTCACGGCGATTGATGCAATCACGGAGAGCGAGGTCGTTCAGTCAGCAGTTGCAGACCTCATCAGAAGAGTGAATGAGCCCTTACTGATACTGGACAAGCTCAAAGAGTCAGTGCCCCTGATGAGGGCCGAATCCGTTAGACAAGCCGTAGCATCGAGAGTCCCAGATGTCGTCGAAGAACTTGGTCAGAATGAATACCCTTGGCGCGTCATCGCCACAATTAGGAAGGTCGATCACTTAGCTTCAAATCGTACGATTCAGAAGAAGATAGCTCAGACAATACGGACTTCAAACGAACCGCAGAGGATTGTTCAAGCCTTGGGCGAGTCTGAGCTTCTCCTCAATAGCCCTGATATCAAGGCATCAATCATCTCTCGAAAGTCTAAGATCAGATAGACCTTGATCCCACACAAACGCGATTATCGACTGTTCAAAGATGCCGAAGAATCACTACGGACGGTTCTCATGAGCATCCAGGTCAGTTACCGCCTCTCGAAGATGACCGGGCCAATGCTTTGCTTCCTGAGTGAGACTCTACTCAGGGAACCCATTTTGGATTTAGTCGTGTTGCTTTGGAGTCCACTCGTATCTCGTCAAGCTCCTTGCTCAACTGAATATAGCGCTCGTCACTCCGCAGCATTTCCGTTCTCCTCTTGTAGTCCGCCTCGTCCTCATACTTTGAGAGGTAATAGACTTCTGACGGGTCTTCTGCATTCTCCCAGAAGCCAACGATGTTGATCTCGTGTTTCTTGTAAATCCCTTCAAACTCAGCCCTTAGCTCGTCGAGTTTGACGATGTGTTCAGGCTTCGTCCTTGACCGATATAGCATGTAGATAGGCATTGCAATCACTGGACTAAACGATAGTTAATTTCTGTATATATGCCTTCTCATGGGGCGATATTTCTAGCAAAAACGTTCTCCCTTTCTCAGATTCACGGAAGCCTATCTGAGTTGTCGAATCTCATCAAGTGCTTCCGGATTGACTAGCGAAGAGGTGTCGCCAAGGTCCTCATCTAGGTAGGCTGCTCTTATCATTCGTCGCATGACCTTGGCATTGCGTGTCTTGGGAAGGTCTGTGACGAATAGAATCTCCCGGGGTGCAAGAGGCTTTCCCAGCTCCTTGATTATTAGATCATTCAGTTCTAGCTGAAGAGCCTCGTTCGGTTCCACTCCAGGTCTGAGGACACAGAAGACTACCAACTCGCTTCCTTTGACGTCATGCGGAATGCCGATTGTCGCGGCCTCAATGACCCCTGGATGATTCACTACGACTGATTCAGCTTCTGCAGGACCAAAACGCTTGCCGGCCACCTTGATGATGTCGTCAGAGCGTCCAAGAATATACCAGAGACCGTCGGAGTCGATGGCTGCAAAGTCACCATGAACCCAGACATTCTTCCATCTTGACCAGTAGGTTTCCTCGTACCGTTTGGGATTCTTCCAGAAACCGCGGGTCATTCCAATCCAGGGAGCTCGAATCACTAGCTCACCAACCTGATCACGGATCGACTTTCCGTCTTCATCGAACACATCGCCCGCGATCCCTGGACAGAGTCCAGAGAATGAACAAGGTTTCAGAGGTAAGATCGGGTTACCCATCACTATTCCTCCGGATATCTCAGTGCCGCCGGAATAGTTGATGATTGGAAGTCTTCCTCCACCGACCTTCTCAAAGAGCCACATCCACGGGTCATGATTCCAGGGCTCTCCAGTGGAGGCGAAGAATCGAAGCGACGATAGATCATGCTTCTGAAAATGCTCATCACCTTGGGGGATGAGTGCTCGGACAAAGGTGGGTGACAGGCCGAGAGTGGTGATTCTGTGCCTTTCCACCATAGCCCATACTCGATCAGGTCTAGGATGGTTCGGAGCACCGTCGTAAATCATGAAGGTTGAGCCCAAAAGAAGAGCACCGAAGACAAGGAAGGGTCCCATCATCCACCCCATGTCTGTCATCCAGAAGAGGATTTGGCCCGGGTGTAGATCCGTGCCGAAGGCCATATCCTGTGCTGACTTCACGGGGAAGCCACAATGAGTGTGAAGAGCTCCCTTTGGTGTTCCAGTCGTACCAGAAGTGAAGATAACCATCAATGGCTCTTCTGCGTCAGTGATTTCTGTTTCCGCTTCACTAGACTGACTCAAGACAAGGTCGTGCCACCAGTGATCACGGCCCGTTTGAAGAGGAATCTCGAGATCTGCATTGTTCAACACAATCATGTGTTCAAGGGTAGGCACTTGTTGAGCGGCTTCGTCTGCGATCTCCTTGATGTTGATGGGCCTGCCTCTTCGAAAGAAGCCATCAGCCGTGAACAATGCCTTTGCGTCGGCATCTGCTAGTCGAGTAACCACAGCCCAGACTCCAAAACCAGAGAACAGTGGTAGTGAGATGCCGCCAATCTTTGCGATCGCCAGCAGTGCGACAACTATCTCTGGAGTCATTGGCATAAAGATGCCAATCGCGTCCCCCTTACCTAGACCCAGTCCTCGCAGTGCATTGGCCGCCTTGTTGACCAGAGAATGAAGTTCACCGTAGGTAACTGACCCGAATTGACCCTCCTCGCGCTCCCAGATGAAAGCGCGTTGGTCCTCCTTCGGGGTACCGATATACTTGTCCACACAGTTGTGCACGATATTCATCTTTCCGCCCACACACCATTTGGGCCAAGCAATGCCACGGGATAGGTCAACGACCTCGGTGTAGGGCTGATAGAACTGGATGTCGAGGTATTCAAGTACAGACTCTGTGAACCATGCGACATCGTCCGCGGCACGGTGAACTAGCTCGTCAAAGTCCTTGATTTGATGCTTCTGCATGAAGCGAGTGACATGGGCATTCTCAACATAATCTGGAGTTGGTCGCCAGACGATGTCACCACCGAACTCAAACTTGCCGCCCATTCGAACATCTCCTGGTGGACTCACCAAGTTCGGCAGTATTGAAGGAACGGCCTATTATACCTGAGGTTGGACCATTGAACCTGAAAGTACTCCATCACATGATGCTCTCCGGAGCCTCTCTTCGTTCTCGCATGCGTCTAAACAAGGTGTCCTTCTCTTTGATGAGATTCCTGTACCGTTTGAGCATTGGCGATAGCGTTCTGGTAGCGGTGACCAGACGGTTCCATGCTGCCGGAATATCATCGCCAATACTTTGCTGGATCATCACATCAAACCCGTGAGGGCCGTCACTTGGAAGCCAGCGTGCAATGTCTGCCAGCGTAAACAAGTGAGCACTCACATCGATATAGACTCTGTCGTCAAACATCACGTACGGTCGGTAAGGCTCTCTATCTGGATGGTCATCCAGAATTCCTGAACAACTCTCCTTAGTTGCGAAGCCTAGCTCGTTGATATCTCGAATGTATGATCTTATCGACTCGTCCACATAATCTATGAATGCATCAACGGGCTCGGGTTCGTGATCGGGAGCGTCCCGCAGACCAAGATGCCACTGCGCTTCGTGATGCGCCCAAACAGTCTTAGGAATTGATCCTTGATTTACCCACACCGTGTATGACGTGAGAAGGTCTGCGAATTGTGCGAACGCAGCGAGTAGTCTACGCCAGGCATCAGACTTGGCTCCTTTGAGAGCGCTACCACTACTTCCTTCGTCAAGCTCTCTGGGCCTATAGATCACTACATCTCCAGATTGAATGAAACCAGGCAACCACAATGCTGAGTCTGCAATGGTGAAGAGGTGGGCCTCTACGCCCGGATACACATCATGACCTAGGACAATGTGGGGCGTGTGATCGCCCTGTGATTCGAGTCCTAGACTCACCGTGCGGACTAGTTGGCCTGCTTCACGCATGGTATCAAGCACATGCTTCTCTTCCACCAATGGCATAGGCTGCCACCCAAGTCCGATGATCCACATATGTCTCGTGAGTTGAGTCTAGCTTCACCCTATATGTATATCATCAGATAAAGCAATGCAATGACTCCAAGAAGGATGTAGAATGGGCTGACTAGAATGACTCTCCTGTCTATGAGACGCGACTTCCAGAAGATCGCGACTCCTGCAAGCAGATACCCCAGTATCATCGCCTGCACTATCGGCCCTTGATGCACAAGCATGGACAGAACTAGAATGACAAAGGTGGCAATAGTCAGAATCGTTTCATGTTTGAAGCTCTCCCCCACTGTCAGATTTCGTTTGTAGCCTTTGAAGAGTACAAGATAAAGACATGAGAACCCCAATGCAAAGAGATACGGGAAGCTGAACAGTTCGATGGTGATTGTCCATGGCAGGAAGATCTTCAAGAACTGCATGACGAGAACAAGTGGCAATCCAAAGGCTGTGTGCTTTAGACGCAAGTGTCCTCCGTTCTCTCTACTCGAAAGGGGGGCAGAATAGAGAAGATTGACGATGACTAGCGATGACACAGTGCCAAAGAACAGCAAGCCCAAGAGAGTAGAAACAACCAAGCCCATCACCAGAAAGATAAGGCAAATGACGACTGCTTCGGACCGTTCAACAGACCCTCGAGCCAAGGGCTTTCTCTTGATCTTTTCCCCATCAGTCGCATCCTCAGCAGCATCAAATATGTCATTGAAGACGTAGACTGATGAATAGGCGATTATGAAGGTGAACAAACCCAGTAGCATCAGGGCTGCATCGAATGGTTGTCGATAGAGAACCAGAAGCAACACGCCGACTGAGTAGAGTCCGAGGTTCTTGACTAGGTTGTCAACTAGATTTCTGAAGAGCAAGGTCTTCCGAATCATTGTGATTAGTCTCAGATACTTTCAGTCTGTCATAGATTGGGAGAAACACATCGAAAAAGGCTGTGATTATGTGATTCTTTGGTAATAGGAACTCGACCGATTTAGCTTTGGTCATATGTAGCGTCTTGAAGCTTTGACAGCTCAACGACTACCTTGGTCAGACCAGCCCTGGCAAACTTCGTTTCTAGCGCTTTCATGTTGCGACGCAAGGAGAGCTCATAGAAGGCATGAACCACCGAGATGGGAGCAATCGCGAGAAACGGAGCCCCAACAACAGCGACAACGGGAACCACAAGGATGAGCTCCCATCCTGGCGGCAGAGATACCGTTTGGGCCCATTCAATGGTTCCCAGAGCGACAAGTATGTAGGCAATCACAGTGGTTATGCCTGCAAAGCCTTTCAATGGCGCAAGATACCAGTTCCCGACTCCCTCTATGTCTGCTGTAATGCGTCTTCCTATTATCTCCTTCTTGCAGATTGCTCCACTGTCCTCGAGAAGCCAGAGAGGAACAAATAGAAGCGTGACAGCACCAGCTATTAGGATGAGTATGAAGAAGATGGGCAGACCCACTTCAATGACTCCAGCCGATTCGTCGAGGTTTCCGAAGCTCTCGTAAACGAAGATGTATCTGGCTATCGACCTGATGTTCGAGATTGCTGTTGCAAGACCTAGCGCGACAAAAGCCGGGACAATAAGGCGTCGGCCTTGACTTCTCTTTGTGGCCTTCGGGTCTGGTGCCTGTATATAGTATCTGTAGTGGCCTGCTGTCAGGAATCTATGTGCCTTCCAAAAGAGAATTGACAGGCTGGGTGCAGCTACGTATGCGATGACACCAACAATAATGGAGATGAAATAGACCCAGATGAAATCAACCAGAATGTCACCCGGCAAGGGCCGATAGAGTCCAGGAGGATCATAGAATGGGAATATCTCCATGTAGCTGAGTACGACTGCGCCAGCTGCCAAGAATAGAACAACTATGTTTGTGAGAACAATGATTCTCTTAGGAATTGCTGGTTCGATTTGACTCTCTGTCAAGATTGTCACATCCAGGACGTGAAACAGTTATCGACTAGAGGAGTACTTGATTCTTCTGCGCATTGACTCTTGCTGGTTCAGCCAATGTGAACGAACTCAAGAGCGTCTTCTTGACAAACGACGGCGCACAGGCCGCAGCCATCACATTTTTCGTTGTTGACGAGCGCTACTCCCTCTCTCATCTGAATCGCAACATACCCACCATCGGCACAAGCAACGACGCAATCCTTGCAACCCGTGCACTTCTCCTCAATCACTTTGGCAACAAGCGGAGGCAGCTTGCTGAGAGCTGTCCACGTGGAAATCTTTGGGAGAGCCTTTCCGACCATCGCATCAAGTGTTTCATAACCCTTGCGTTCCATGAACCCTATCATCCCGCCAGTCATTGACTTGATTATTGAGAAACCATGCCACATAACAGCCGTACAAACCTGCAGCGTGCTGGCACCGACCATGAGGTACTCCACCGCACTTCTCCAGTCCTCAATGCCTCCAATCCCTGAAATAGGAGTCTTCGGAAGTGCTTTAGCAATCTGGGAAACGACACGAAGCCCTATTGGCCGAACAGCCGGACCACAGAAACCCCCATAGGTGCTGAGTTGTTCTAACTGGTCCATCCCATAGGCCACTGGCAGAGGTGTGGCGGTTTCCACGTCGATGCCTATCAATGACTCCACGGTGTTGATTGCTGACAACCCGTCAGCACCTCCTTTTGCGGCTGCCTTGGCGATAGGCACAATGTCTGTGACGTTTGGTGTCAGTTTCACAAGTATAGGAAGTTCAGTCCCCTTCTTCGCCGCTCGTGTGACCTGCTCAACCAAGGATGGGTTTTGGCCGATGAAAGCACCCATGTGTTCTTCTGGTGAACCGTGAGGACACGAAACATTGAGCTCGATGGCATCGGCTCCACTCTGAGACATGGTTTCCGCTAGTGAGGTCCAACCTTCAGGCTCTGGTCCACTCATCATGCTGGCTACAAATATGAAGTCGTCCGGTGCTTCTTTCTTTATCTTTGGAATCCAGTCTTCAGTCCAAGTTGTCAAGGGCACGCGAGAGAGTAGCTCGATATTGTTCATCCCTACTGCCTTGCCATTCTTTCGAAGGACGCCTAACCGCGTTCGTGGGTCAACGGTAGGTTCCTCTGTGACTGTCTTCATGACTGCACCTCCCCATCCAAGCCGGGCGGCTCGGAGGATGTGACGAGCGTCCATTGTGGGTGGTGCAGAAGACAGCAAGAACGGGTTCTTGAAGTCAATCCCTGCGAACTCGATTGCCAGTGAGTTGTCGGACATGATTCATCGCGCCTCCAACTTTGAGGTGATGCCCCCGCCTCCCCTAAAGTCTTTGTTTGATGGCTAAACCCATGCAAATAGCACTCTAATCATCAATGTAACATAAGAAAGCAACTGATCTGTGAATGAGTTAGCCTTCATGTTCAGTCCCTTCTATGAATCCGGGTCTTCGGAAAGCAGGGTCTGGGTAAGTGTAAAAGCCTTGCCCACTTTTGATACCAAGGTGGCCCTGATCAACATATTCTTTGACAAAGTTGGCGTTCTTACGAATTTGGCGAATGTAGAATCGCTTTTTGGCCCAATAGTCTGTGATGTGCCAAACTGTATCTAAGCCGACGCGATCCATGACACCAAATGGGCCAATTGATAACTTCATTACCCCCATGAGTGCACGATCAATATCCTTCACTGTAGCAACGCCATTCGCGACGAGGCTCAACGCCTCATGATTTATGGCGCTCATTATACTGTTGAATATATAGCCAGACTTTTCCTTCTTGAGGAGGATGGGGATTTGCCCGATTCGCCTAGCAAAATCATGTAGCAACGCTATGGTTTCTTCGGAAGTATCTGGATGGGGCATGATGTCTACGATATTGGACTCCCAGACATTCATGTGAAAGTGGAGCGCTGCAAATTGGCTTGGGCGGCCTGTAGCCTCAGCATACATTGACGGTATCAATGTCGATGTGTTCGATGTGAAAATCGTATGGGACGGACAGAGTTCATTGAATTGCGCAAAGACCTTGCCTTTGAGTTTGGGATCCTCCGGAACAGACTCGCTCATCAAGTCCACCTGTTCAGCTGCCTCCTCAGGCAGACTGGTTGTGGTGATTCTGGACTGTACGTCATCTACCTCTGAGGGGGTCAGACGCCCCTCATCCACCAATTGAACCGCATAAGCTTCTATTTGTGTCATTGCGATGCCCAGCATTTCTGGGGCGAGATCGTATAATGTCACATCGTAGCCATGCATTGCGCATTGCAGACCGATCTGCTGCCCCATGGTGCCTGCTCCGACGATAAGCACACGCTTAATCTGATCAACTCTCATGGCCAGTTCTCCTGCATGTGGTAATAGATTGTCATTCCAAAGCCCTCAGTCTTGTATTCAATCTCTTCAATCTTTTCCTGAAAGCACATGGGCTTTGAAGATGCCAAATTCAATCTGGTTTCATGCTTGGCATCTATCAATCATATGATATCCGAATAATTGAATGATAATAATTCCGGTTATGCTTTGATTTAATCATTATCGAATAAACTAGGGGTGATGGAATTGGTAGAAGATAGGGAAGTTGTGCAGATCCTATCTGCTGCTCTATTCACGACACCACAAAGAAACGGCATAATATTCTCCAGCAGGGGATGTCGAGGCACGTCGACCTTGAATGTGCATATGATTCCAAGTCAATGGATTTCAAAGACAGAAACTTACCGCTACTTTTCCAATCCCCTTTGCCGGGGGTCTACGCTGATTCACCTAAGCCTTTTGCTTAAGTCGTTTCTCAGAACCATAGACCCCTGAATCTGCGTAGTCTGCTTCACTTCCTTCACTGATAACGATTT
>JBHLRV010000004.1:0-17744 GCA_048882205.1 Candidatus Thorarchaeota archaeon
AATCAAGATTGCCTCTCCATATTCATCGTACTTTGGTCGTCCAGCTCTTCCGGCCATCTGTTTGTACTCAAGAACAGAAATTGGGTAATTACCTCTGCCCGATTCGAATCTCCGATAGTCACGGACTACGACCCGTCTTGCTGGGAGATTTACCCCTGCCGCAAGAGTGGGCGTAGCCACGACAACTTTCAGCAGATCCTCTTTGAAATAGTCTTCAACGAGCGCGCGTTCAGTATTGTCAAGACCAGCATGATGAAAGGCCGTACCAGCCATGAGAAGTCTTGCAAGTGTCTTTGATGCCTCGGGAACTGATGGTTTGGCAACGATTTTCTTGGCAGCGTTGGCCAGTTGGTCTTGTACATTTCTTGTGAGATAAGTACGTGTGGATTGTGCAACTTTCTTTGCTACTGCAACAGTAGATCGTCGACTTGACACAAAGACCAGTGCCTGTCCTCCCTCGTCCAAGATGTCGCAGATCGCATCTACAACTACCTCTCGCCTCTTTCTAGTAATGGACCTCGCAGTTCCATTGTCACTGAAGGTGATCTGATTGTCTAAGAGTACTCCTTCTCTGAGTGGTACAGGTCTCCATGTGCTCTTCACGAGTTCTGCATTCAGCCATTCCGCAATCTCGTTGGCATTAGAGATTGTGGCACTTAGAGCCACAAGTTGAACATCTGGAAGAATCTGTGCCATCTTTGCGACTACCATTTCAAGTGTTGGTCCACGCTTCGGATCGTTCACCAAGTGAACTTCGTCGACTATGACGATACCTACTTCGTCTAGCCAATCGGTTTTGTGGCGGATTAGGGAGTCTGCCCTCTCTGTTGTCAATACTATGATGTCAGCTTCTCTTAGCTTCGTCCCGGGCGAGTCGTAGTCCCCCACGGACATTGCCACCGTTATACCCAGTGCTTCATACTTTCTGAAATCCGAGTACTTCTCTCTTGCAAGAGACCTCAGTGGAACAAGATAGAGTGCCTTGCCCCGACCATCGAGTATCGTCTTGAGTATGCATATTTCAGCTACGAGCGTCTTGCCAGCACTTGTGGGAACGGCCAGGACTAGGTTCTCGCCTTCAAGAACGTCAGTGTTGAAGGCCTCTTCTTGTGGAGGAAACAGGCTGGAGATTCCGATTTCCTGGAGCAACCTGATTATTCTCTTGTTGATTGAGAGTTCCTCAAGTTGCGTTGCATTCAACTCCGTTGCTGCTAATATAGGAAACAGATCTTAGCTCTGCGAATGTCTTATCTTTCCCTCGCGCGGGCTATATAGAATCCCCTCGGCTAGGAGCTTCTTGATCACTTCTTCTGCCCTCTCTCGCGGGAGACCCATGGCAACGGCTCTCTGAATCAGTGCCTCTTCGCCCACAGTTGAAGTGCCCTCCGCCTCCATGTCCCTCATGGCTTTGATGATAATATCGGATGAGCTTCGCTGTGATGCACTCATCTTTGAAACAAGACTATCAATATCGATCTTTCCTGTGATACGATCAAGTGCAACCATGCGTAATGATTCCTCCATTAGGCGTATCGCAGCCTGTGCATCCTCCTTCGTGGCCTCGGTTCTGAGGGCCATTCTTGCTCTTGCCTCCGCTAGACGGACAAGAGACTCCAACTGTCGGGCAGTGATTGGAACTGGGGCACCCCCTTCTGCACTCTTTCTGAGATCAACATAGAAGTTCTCAATCACCTCAGCCGCATCAGGGGTCAGCTTTGGGGTAATCTCTAGTTTGGTAGCATAGCGTATGTAGTTCTTGAGCAGCTCTTGAGGTATAGGCGGGATTTCGTCCTCCTTCTGAGTTGGCTTCGCTTGGAGCATATTAAGTATGAACCTTGCTAGTTCTCGATCTCTTGTGGCTTCAACTGTGTCCACCATTATCCAGACTAGGTCAAATCTTGACAGTATTGTGAATGGCAACTTGATGTTGTCCTGTACAGAGAGTGAGGACTCATATCGACCGAGCGTTGGATTTGCAGCTGCGAGTATCGAAGTTCTTGCATTCAAGGTCGCCACAATACCTGCTTTGGCTATGCTTACAGTGTGTTGTTCCATCGCTTCGTGGATAGCTGTACGGTCATTAGGGTCCATCTTGTCAAACTCATCGATACATGCGATGCCTTGGTCGGCCAAGACAAGTGCCCCTGCCTCAAGGGTCATAGCTCCCGTTTCTGGTTCGTGAACCACGGCTGCAGTTAGTCCTGCAGCCGTGGTGCCTTTGCCTGAAGTATACAGGCCTCTAGATGCAAGACCTGCCACGAACTTGAGTATCTGACTCTTGCCGGTCCCTGGATCACCAATCATGAGAATGTTAGAACGGCCTCTCATCTGGGTGCCACCAGGAAGCGGCTTGTCTACACCCCCAAAGAGTAAGAGAGCAATGGACTCCTTGATCTGGTCGTGTCCTTGAATCGATGGGGCAATTGATCTATAGATTCTCTCGTGAACGTACGGGTCTTCAGACAGCTTCATGATTTCTTTCTCGTCCTCTTCGGAGATCTCAAGCTGCTCGTATTCCTTCTCAGCGATCTCGACCCCGTTTGCTTCTATGAATACATTGAATGTTGCGAGTTTACCTCCACGACGTGAGAAATCCGGAGTGGTCTGAAGTAGACCAGTGATTCTAACCATATCCCCAGGTCTTGATATATCGACTATGTCGCCCTTCAATACGACATCAACTGAACGAGGCATCTGCCCGGCAGGCAGCTCCTCAGGAGACTCCTGTATTCGCACCTTTTGCCAGTCTATGAATCGAGACTTCTCAAGAAGTAGTCTCATTGGTGTCTTTTTGCCACAAGTTGGACATTGAGGCGGCTCGGTGTATCTCCCTTCTTCTTGTTCTTGAGGTATCTCTGCCATGCATACTCGACACAAGAATGTCGCGTTCACAAGAAGCGGCTTGACCTCGCTCGCACGCATCATTATGCCATCAATACGAATCAGACGACCAATGTGCTTGGACCGAATGTATCTTAGTTTCACACGCTCGGTATAGTTGATGATTCGAATCCTCAGCGCGTCCTCTCCAATATCACGGACTAGCTCTTCATTCTCGATCTTCAAGATTGAGATCAAGCCGTTATCGGCCATTCTAAGGAATGATTGTGGATCCTCAAAAGCCAGTGCTGTGAAGACGTTGTTGAAACTAGTCAAATCTTGGAAGTCCACTACAAGAGAAGACTCATCGCTGGACATTTGCTGTATGCGTGACCAATAGATCAGCTTCCCATGCTCGTCCCTGTATGTTCGCAGGAATTCCTCGAATTGCTCCTGCTCAGACTCATTTTCTATTGTCATAGTGCTCCTGAACACCCCAAGTCTAGTCTGCAAGATGTATGACTCAGCGAGCCTGTGAGAGGTTCCTTTGCTACTGGTCAGAATCTCACACTTTTCCTTTCGGGTTGGATATTAAAACCCGCTCTCGTTTCTTACGAGTATGCCTTTTTAACTCTGCCAAGGTGGGGCTTGCCTATATTGGGGTCAAAACAATCTGCAAGACAATCGTTGTTTCTTGTAGTCTAATCCATCACTATTTCGCGCCAAGCAGACATCAGCATACCGAGTTCATTACATAACCACCTTTCTTCCAATGTCATATGTCGGCGCTTGTCCTGATTGGCACCAGACTTTGCCACACGTATGACCTTGGACAGACGAGTTTGAATCAGAATCTCGAGCATTCGTCGTGTCTTCTCTATCTCATCATGTCTACGAGGGTCTAGGGACGTCTTGTCACCTTCCAGTCGATGCATCTTTCGACTTAGTGCGGAGTAAAGGAATGGAGGAAACGTCTGTAGTTTGTGAGGGTCTCTTTGTTCGGCATTGTAGAGGTTCTGCAGTCGCCTGAGAGATTCATATGCCTCTGAAGGATCAATGTCCACTAAATCGTGCATCATGAGCGTTTCTAGTGCCCAATTGGGTAGATTTGTTCTCACTCCAGCCTTGAACGGGCCCATCTTCTGATCGCCAACCTTGATTTCCGGAACATCCTCACGGAAAGTGCACGGACGTGTTTCGTTCAGGAACTGCATTCTGAAACGATTTCTGGCTTCCTCCGTAGTGCTTCGAATCATCATTGTCTTCACATGCTTCTTTCAAGTCTAGAGGAGCCCATAAAGCCCTTGTTCTTCTACCAAGTCACTGGTGCCTAGGTTGAGGACCATGATTCTCTGAGCAGCCAATGGGAATGTGTTTACATGCGTCTATACATGTACAAAGAGGTGAATGCTCCGGAGAATCTATTAAGGGCACTAGAAACGTGTCTATTATCACCTGAGGGACACACAAACTCCAGGCATATGAGAGATGGGATGGAAGATTCGAATGGATTTAGAGCTCTGGACCGAGAAATACCGTCCTCCCACCCTAGGTGGAATCGTCGGGCAGGAGTCTATCATTGAAAGCTTGACTAGATTTGTGGAGAGCAACAATGTGCCCCATTGTCTATTTGCAGGACCACCAGGGACGAGCAAGACTACGGCCGCAATGGCGATGGCTAGAGATCTCTTCGGAGATACTTTCGAGCGAAACTTCATGGAACTGAACGCAAGTGATGAGAGAGGCATCGACGTTGTAAGGAACCAAATCAAGACTTTTGCCAGAGCTATGCCTGCTGGGGACGCACCTTTCAAGATTCTGGCACTGGATGAAGCAGACCATCTTACAGCCGATGCACAGCATGCTCTTAGGCGTACAATGGAGTCATATGCTGCATCATGCAGAATGATTCTGATTTGCAACTACTCAAGCAGAATCATTCCTCCCATTCAATCAAGGTGTGCCATCTTTAGGTTTCCGCGCTTAAGTGATGATGCGATTGGAGAGAGGCTTCGGTTCATTGCAAAGAAGGAGAAGGTTACTCTTCAAGCAAGTGGGAGAGATGCAATTCTGTATCTTGCGGAAGGCGATATGAGAGCTGCAATCAATCTTCTCCAAGCGGCCTCCTCAGCTGGAGAGAAGATCACAGATGCCCTCGTCTTCTCGATTGCAGGGAAAGCTAATCCAAGAGCCATAAGGAATCTACTAGATTTGACGATTGAGGGGAATTATGAGATGTCACTTGAGAGCCTCAAAGGACTGATCTATCAGCAAGGGGTTTCTCCAGTGGACCTAGCAAGACAGATACATCGAGAAGTATTGGGACTCGATATCTCGGATACGCGTAAGATGTTGATTCTTGAGAAGGCTGCAGAGGTAGAGTTCAGAATAGGAGAAGGGGCAAGTGGCGAGGT
Source organism: Candidatus Thorarchaeota archaeon (assembly GCA_048882205.1). Taxonomy (GTDB): domain Archaea; phylum Asgardarchaeota; class Thorarchaeia; order Thorarchaeales; family Thorarchaeaceae; genus SMTZ1-83. The sequence goes on from JBHLRV010000004.1 coordinate 5,235, forward strand.
TCAGCTAACAGCACTTCTAGCTCACATTGGACTGGAGCAGAATCAACCATGAGAAACGAAGACCTTCCTTGGCCAGAGAGATACAGACCCGAGAGTCTGGAACATGTAGTTGGTAATGCTGAATCGTTAAGAGGGCTCAGAACATGGATTGAATCATGGTTGAGAGGCACTCCTAGTACAAATGCCGTGTTGTTGATTGGACCACCTGGAGTTGGCAAGACAGCATCTGTCGGTGCCCTCTCTCGTGATTATGATATGGAGCTTGTAGAGTTCAATTCCAGTGACAAGCGTAACAAAGGAGTCGTACAAGACCTTGTATGGAAGGCCGCAACACAACAGACACTTGATGGGCGCCTTCGGATCATTCTGTTGGATGAAATTGATGGCCTTTCCGGCACAAGCGATAGGGGTGGAGTCAGTGCAATCCTGGAAATTATCGATGAAACTGGCCATCCTATCGTCATGACTGCAAATGATCCTCATAGTCCACGTTTGAAGGACTTGGTCAAGAGATGTAAGGTGTTCACCTTTGCATCAATTGAAACCGAAGACGTGCTAGGTGTGTTGAGAAGGATCGTTTCTGTACAGAAAGTCGAGTTACCTGATGACAAGATGGATGAGATTGCAGAGCAGTCCGGAGGTGATCTTCGTGCGGCAATCTCGGACCTTGAAACTACTGTGGTGAGTGAGTATCTCTTAGAGAAGACCTTACCTTCGAGAGACATACGGCGTGGCGTGAGAGAAGTCTTCCGTCGTCTGTTCATGACTACCAATCCCAGTGCTGCAAAACGGGTGACTTCGGAGTTGGAGATTGACCACAGGGAACTGCTATTATGGCTCGAAGAGAACGTCCACCTTCATCTGAGCTCGCCAACAGAGCTGGATACTGGATTCGAGTTTCTCTCGTTAGCGGATCTAGCGTTGGGAAGAATCATGAGAAGACAGAACTGGAAGTTGCTCTCGTATGTCTATGATTTCTTGTCAGCAGGGATTGCAACGAGTAGAACGGAAACTCCCTACCGAAATGTGGAATATTCTCAACCAACATGGCCCTTGTTGGTGTGGCAAGGTAGGAGAAGGCGTGACAAAGAGGCTGACCTTCTTGCCGCGCTTTCATCTACTGCAGGGGTTTCGCGAGAGAGGGTGACTCGTACACACAGAGATGCTCTACTAGAGATTGTCAAGCGCAATCCCAAGTCAGGAGAGGGCTTCTCCGATTGGTTAGGAATAAAGAGAAGTCTTCTCAGTCAGTGAAATAGTCCTCGTTGACAGCTGTGATGGTCGTTTTGGACCTTTCAAGTGAACGGAGATGGCTACCTACATGCTTTTGTATTCTTTTCTTTGCGTGTTTTGTACTCTTCATTCGTATTGGCACAACGGTTTCAATTAGAACAAGGCACTCGGGAGGTGCCGGTCTTATTCCACCGGGGATTGTGTTTCGTCCTGAGATGATATCGGTGATAATGTCCAAGTTTGATGATCCAGTTCCAATCTGTAGAAGCAAAGAAACCGTCTTTCGGACGAGTTTCCAAAGGAAGTTTGTTCCAAATAGGTCCATTGTAAGCGTACCCTTGCGCTCCATTAGACAACCGTTCAGAATTGTTACTACAGTGGGTCGGTTTCCATCGGGTTTGGAGAGCAAAGAAAAATCGTGAGAACCAATCAAGAGCTGGAGTGCTCTTCGCATGGATGATAGATCCAAATGTGAGAGAGGAGATTCAAAATAGTACCTGTAGTGACGCATGAGAGCATCAAACCGTGGTCTGAAATCGTACGGTGCTTCTGCATATGCCCAGAGAGTGATATCCCACGGCAGGTGTCTGTTGATCCTATCAATTTCGAGTTCCTTTTCCGAGAGAATCTGTACAATCTGTCCTACGCTATGAACTCCTCGATCGGTTCTTCCTGCCAACTGGACAGTCTGTGTAGAGTGAGAGCTACCGCTCCATTGACTCACTGCTTCAATCAACTCGCTCTGTATAGTAGTAAGTCCTGGTTGGTATTGCGATCCATGGTACCGGTCGCCAAGATAGAATAGACGTGCAATGTAAGAAGTCAAGAATGGGGCTCCTCCATCAGGATTGCCACAGGCCAAACAGGTTTCGAAGCGCCCGGGCCCGATGATCTTCAATGCGATAGCGATAGATCTTGATTCTTCCGAACATCTTCTCCTCAATCAGGCCCGATGCAATCAGTACTTCCAGATGTGATTTCGTTGAGCTGTGGTTCAGAGAGACTCTCCTGCAGAGCTCGGATATGTTCAATTCGCTGGACACAGCGAGCTCTTTCAGTATCTTGATCCTTCCTCTTGAGGAGAATATGTCTTCAATGGATACACGGGATGCATCTGTAGAGTCACTTGTGATTGTCAGAGCCCCCTATTCTTCAAGTATAGTCAGTAGGTACCGCTCCAGCATCTCAGCAGGCACATCAGAGAGACCTATGAGGGTGGTCTGACCCCTCTGTCCGACACTCGAACGTTTCGTGTCGACTAGTCCATGAGCATTTAGATCTTGTACCCATTCCCATACTTGGGTATGTGCTCTCGGTTCTTCACCATACTCCTCGCACACTGATTGGTACATTTCCTCTAGTTCGCCCATTGTGATGTATGCCCCTCGATTCTCCTTCAGTTGCCTTGCGGCCGCGAGAAGAAGAAGGCCATTCTGCCGCGGTAAGGTGGTAAACACTTCTTTTCTCAACTCTGGATGTGTATCAGCTTTGGCCTTTCTCACATAATCTGGAATCACCTTTCTTGAATCTATACTGTCCGCCTGCTTTCCTGCTCTCCATAGAAGTTCAATGGCATAGCGAGCGTCGCCCCGTTCTGAAGCGATGTCACAGACCAGTTGTAGTGTTTCGTTCATTACAGTGTCTTGTTCAAATGCTAGGTCTGCACGTTCTTTCAAGATGTCATAGAGTGCTTCTGAACTGTACTGTTCGAAACGTAGTACGTTACGTTGGAGTGTGCTGAGGGTGCTCGAGTCTAGTATGTTCTCATTCAGAGGAACATCACGCCCAATGCCAATCATTGAGAGGCGTTGAGGCGCGTTCAGTCGGTCGTCCATGAGTCGTGTAAGGTCATAGAGTATGTCTGCACCCCGCTGACGGATGAAATAGTCAAGTTCGTCAAGTATCAACAGAAGATAACGATCTTCTTCGTCTAAGACCTCCACAACCATCTGCAGGAGTTCTTCAGGAGAGTGTCCACGACGAGGAAACCTTGGTTTGAACTCTCTGAGCATTCTAAGATAGACAAGATATGCACTTTTGCTCACACGACAGTTTATGTGGAGTTTGTGGAGTCGCAAGCCACGTCTGTCAGCGGCCTGTATCATCTGTTCTGCAAAGCGTTTTGTAACTGCTGTCTTGCCGGTTCCCACGGGACCCTCGATTATGAACCTCTGGCTCGTACGACCAGGAGATGTGATTAGTGTCTTGAAGCTCTGTGCGAGAATCTTGAGCTCAGATTCGCGATGTGGAAGTGTATCGGGCACGTAGTCTATGGAGAGCAATTGTTCTGACTTGAATACACTTCGTCGACTCAGTTCATCTTCAATATAGTCGTGAGTCACGAGTCATCCCGGCCCAAAGACAGCTGAACGTTGATACCTTAAAAGAGTTGTGTGGAGTGTTCGATTAAACGGACTCTCTAAGGGGAGGTTGCCGAAAGTAATAGTGGCGAGTTCTTAACTCAAGATCCATATCATTGTCCCAAGGGACTCATTGGGGTCATGTTAGTCATCACTCGCCGTGACATACTCTTGTGATTCAGGCCTTAAATGTCACTGAGAACATGGTGCGACTGCCGGGATTTGAACCCGGGTTGGAAGCTTGGGAGGCTTCCGTCCTAACCAAGCTAGACTACAGTCGCCAGCCACCCCACCTGGATGACTTGATAAAAGACTATCGTTGTTCACCCGTGTTAAACCGTCGTTGGCCTGTATCGAATGTGAATGCTTATCTTGAACTTGGACCACCGCGCATTCCTGAATGAGATGTCTGACAATGTCCGCTGAGAAAAGTAGACCAAACTTCTGGCAGGGAAATCAAGCTTGTGCTGAGGCTGCAATTGAAGCAGGTTGTAGATTCTTTGCAGGATATCCAATCACTCCAGCCTCCGAGATTGCCGAGATAATGGCATCTCGACTTCCTAATGTTGGAGGAACATACCTGCAGATGGAGGATGAGATAGGAGCCATCTCTGCCGTGATTGGTGCTTCGTGGGGAGGGTCTCTCTCAATGACAGCGACTTCAGGACCCGGTTTTAGTCTGATGCAAGAGAGCATTGGATATGCCGTAATGACTGAAACTCCCTGTGTGATTGTCAACGTACAAAGGGCAGGCCCTAGTACTGGACAGGCCACGAAAGCGGCGCAGGGTGATTTCATGCAGGCAGGTTGGGGCACTCATGGAGACCATGAGAGTGTCGTGATTGCACCGTATTCAGCGCAAGAAACTTATGAGTTAACGCTACGAGCCTTCTCTCTGTCTGAAAGACTGAGGCATCCCGTCATTGTGCTTTCGGACGAGATCGTTGCACACTCGCGCGAAAGAGTCGTGATAGATGCGAAAAAGAGTAGCGAGGTGATTCGACATTACGCGGGAGCAGGAGACCCGCCATATGGTGGAGTCGCTGACGGGTGGTCAATAATGCCCCGATTTGGTGACGGACATGACCTGCTAGTGACTGGCTCTACCCATGATGAGTTGGGGTTCAGAAAGACAGCTGATCCAGACACTCACAATGAACTGATACGTAGAATCACAGCGAAGATTCAGGATGAACGAGAACTTCTGACTGATGTAGTTGTGTCTGGACCACGAAGGGCTGATTGGGGGATTGTTTCGTACGGGTGTACCTCAAGATCTGTCGAGGAAGTCATGACAAACGTTCCTGATCTGAGTGTTAAGTCCCTCAGATTGAGAACGCTCTGGCCATTTCCAGATGACGAAGTTGCGCAATTCGCGAAGTCGGTCGGTTCACTATTGGTGCCCGAACTCAGCTTAGGCCAGCTATCCAGAGAAGTTTCGAGGGCAGTGGGTGAGTCTGTGAGAGTTGTATCGTTGGCCAAGATAGGAGGGGGTCTAATGATAGACCCCGATGAAATTGTTGATAGAATCACTGATTGAGATTGAGTGGTCTGCGATGACTGGCCAGCTTCTCTTCCTTGTGGAGCTTGATGGTTCGCTCCTATTGTAATAGTGATGTTGGTGCGCATCCAAACTACTACTGATGTTGAGATGTTGGTTGTTCCACACCAGGGACTACTAACCTGCAGTGTCACTTGATGTGAACCTGGGAGAATTGATAGCGGCAGGGAAACCTGTATCGGAACTGTAACGTTTGCATCCATGATAAAAGCTGTAGGATTGGTCAGATTGTCAATCCACAAACGAAGGTCTATGATATCTACTGACTGGTTCGTATCATCAGTGACATTCAGGACTATATCCATCTCTTCTGCATAGTATACCATTCCCATCTCACAGCTGGTATTCATAGTGCCAGTAACCAGAAGTTCGAATTCAGCAGGTTCGTTGAATTGGTATGAGGGTTCTTCGATATCTATTGTAACCGTATGTGGACCAAGTGAAACATTTTGGCTGACGGCCAAGTTAACCTGCGAGTACGTGTTGACCTCAATGGAAGCATATGTGACAAGCTGGCCACTTGAGTCGCCAATTCTCACTGGAATAGATTGATTCAGCAACAAAGTTGAATTAACATCAAAGCCAACAGGAGCATTAGTGCCACGTACTGCATTCCATGTTGAATTTGCCCAGAAAAGACTTAGGAAATATGGAGTGGCCTCGATCTCAATTGTTTCTGTTTCTGTTCTGTAGAAGGGATTGGTGGCAGTCAGGTTGACATGATAGTGCCCAGGTCCAGTTTCAAAAGGAATTGATGCATTGTAGAGTCCGGAACCAATGTTGATCATTGTGCCGGCTGAGAACGCAGTTTCCCATTGGATTGTGCTATCGGATACGGGCTGACCGTTTCTGCCCTTCTGCTCCAAAAGAATATCGACAGACTCTGTCTGACTCCCGTCATGAGTTTGACAATGCACCGAAGACGGAGACGAAATCACAGTCAGATTAGAAGATGGCAGTGTTATCGTAAGTGAAAATGACTCAGAAAAGGGTGTGAAGTCTTCGGTTCCGTTGCCTGATATCATCAGACTGTATTCACCTGGAAAAGTCGTTGAAGAGTTCAAGCTGAAATGGGCCAATCCATCAGAGGAGGTTGTGACGTTGTCTTGGAGCAGCTCTGTCAGAGAAGAGTCGAGTAGTGATATTGATACTGGAGAGTCTGTGTATGCAATGCTGTCATTATGTATCGATGCCACCTTGAAGATCAAGGTATTGTTTGTATCAGACTCTAGAATGAGCGATGAGAGTGGAGTTACCTTCAGGCGTCCTCTCGTGATATTGACCTGGATTGTGTCACCGTCACCCTGGGAGTATGAGTCATAGATCTCCGCACTAAACAAGACGTAAGCCTGTGTGCCTGCCACTCCGGGAGAGGTGTCCTGAGTCAGGATTGTATAGGAGGAATTGAAGAAACGTGCTTCGTTTGATGGTGGAATGAAGTAACTATTCCCAAACACAGGTCCTTGGTCGGTCGTGACCGCGAAAGAAACGTAGCACCATCCTTGGTCGCTGAAGTCCGAAGTCAACTTGGCAACCATATGGATTGTTTCCCCGACCTCGTATACTAGCTTGTCCGTTTCAAAGTAGTCAAACTCGAAGTGGTATGCCGAAACAGGTACAATCAGGTATAGCAGGACTACCATGGAAACTGCGACCAAGGCCATTGTTCTCTTACTCAAGCGGCACACCGCAGCTTGGTGTTCGTGTTCCCTAAAAAACGGCACACGAATACAGCGACAACTTTAATTCAAGACCGAGTGCCCTCTGCCCTTGAATAACCGGAGTGTCTGAGTATTATGGTAGTAAGGCTGAAGAACACCATTGTTGATTCTGTTGAGGACACCGAAACAAGGAAACTAAGGATACTGAAGATGATATGTAAGGAGGAAGGGGCTAGGGTCATTCTGGAGCTTCCAGAAGTTCTCAGTGACCAGATGAAAGCAAAAGACACTGTTTCCATGGTCATAGATTCCAAGCCAATTCCAAAGGGAACAAATGCCAAGTTGTACGCAGAAGGGAAGGTCTTCCGTATCAGCGAGGATAGCGGCATGGAAGTCGTGGGCACTATTGGAGGTCTAAGATTGATTCTCACTTTGAGTAGCCCGAGTACGTCTCAAAGAAACACATTCGGTTCGGACAGGTTCTTCTTAGCTATCATATGATCACTGACAGCTTTGGCTGGTCTGAGATTCTATGGTCTTTCATTGGACTGTTGCATTGAATCAGAGGAAGACACCTCAGGGCTGGTGGTAAGTGAACAGGCAATCATTGGTGCCAGTGGTAGATATAGAGGCCAGAGGAACCTAGCATCAAAGTAAGCAAAGAAAAGACCCAACAAGACCAGTGGAAGAAGTGCGAAGATTCCAAGAAATGTGTCTTTGCTTATTGACTTCCAATGTTGACATTTGTCGTTCCTTATCCTGATCAAGAGAATTGTCACTGGCAAAGCAAATGAGATTCCAGTTACTCCTACAACTTCAAACAGTCTGTCAAATATGTTGAGATTGAATACAAGCGTGTTTGATAACTCGCCGAATATCAGGAACCTGAGAACGAGGTGCAAAACTGAAGCTGGCACAAGTACCCAGATTCTCTTTACTCCCTCTCTTAGTACGTAGTACAAGCCTATGAAGAGGACTATTTCTTTTACAATGACACCAAGAAGAAGCATTGTCATTGCAAACCAATCACCTAGCCCCTCCATCATTCCTATGACAACAGCCACCATTACGAGTACAGCAAGTGCATCAACGAGAGGTACAGCACCATAGAATGCCACGGGAAATGATGCTGTACAGATAGCTGCAGCATAGAAAGCGGGTTTCTCATCTATAGAATAGCTTCTCACATACCTGTAGATTCCAAGACCTATCAGACATACAAAGAACACATTCAGAGTAGAGAGTATTAGGAAAGAGTCGCCTATGCCGTTCAGTAAGGACACCACAAACGGCATTACTGGTCTTAAAGCGAAAGGTGCAGGAACATCTTCGATGCCTCCCTCTCCATCGAAGTACTCGATGTAGTCAAGATACTTTTGACTGTCCGGATAGACGTGACCAAACCTAACGATTGATGTTACACAAGCCAAGACAATCAGTGCAATCGCGTATTTGTTCATGGAATGTCATTCCGTCTTTCAACTCGTCGCCCTTAAATCCGTGACTCCTCGGAGAGAATTGGGTCCTTCTTTCACTGCCGGACCAGAATAGTTTCGGTAATCCCTCTTTCTGTCAGACTGGGCTACACATGTCCATTCTGGCCGATTGAGGGTTCATTGAAGCGAATACTGTTTCCGACAGAATGTATCGGCACCTGCCTAAAGTCTAGTTAGGAAATCTGTGATGTTTTCTGATTGGGTGTGGTCTTTGATTGATGAAACATTCGAGGCTATTCAGAGTTCGTCTTGGTCTTGTCCTGACTGTTCGGGTTTGCTAGTGGTGAATCAGGGCTACATAGTATGTGTACAATGCGGTCTGGTTGTTTCCAGAGAGTATGTCCTACCAACTTACCAAATGGGTGAGGAACAGTCCACCAACAAGCCCGAAGCAACTGTCTATGTGTCTCTAGGCAATCGAATGCATATTGTGGATGGACTTGGAAGCTATATTGGTTTTCACAAAGAGAGATACTTTCAAGATGCACAGGGTCACACTCTGTCGGCAAGATCGCAGAAGAAGTTCAAGCGTCTTAAGACAATCTATAGCACACGAATTAGGATAGGCAGAAATGAAGCAAAATACAGGGCTCTCAGGACACTCAATCACGTTTCGAAATTGCTTATGTTGAGTGAACAAGTGCGAGATCGTACTGCATACCTATACAAGAAAATCGTCACAGAGGCCTCCAGAAAAATCACTAACAATATCCTGCTCATTGCGGTATGCTTGCTTATGGCCGTTCGCGAGTTCAGAGAAGGTGCTCCAATAACCTTGGACGAAATAGCCAATACGTTTGAGAGATGTGGCCACCGTGTAAATGTTAGGGCTATAGTAAGAGAGGCGTTGAGGCTCAAATCGCTGACAGGTTTTGCTCCTGAGATTCGTCGTCCAGAGGATTATGTGCCAAGGGTTCTGTCGATGTTAATGAATAGTGAGAAAGTCGTCAGGAAGGTGAAGGCTCGCGGCTGGGACTTGAGAAACTATGAAAATGCACTCAGAGACAAGATGCTAGAGGTTCTCGGGATGATACCACCTTCAAGAAGAGGGGGTCGGAACCCGTTCATATTCACAGTTTCTGCGGCTTATGCCAGTGATCGATTGATTGCTGATGAGAGTGGAAGACGTTCCGTGCTCACTCAGAAGCTTACATCTAGTGCAACAGAAGTGGCTGAGTATAGTATCCGTGATCACTTTGGCATGATGAAGAAAGAAATCGTGGTACTTAGCGGACCCGGCTAGACCTTGCCTTGACTAATCATATTTGAACTGCTGGGAGAGCTGAGAGTGAATGACGAAACGTGACGTATTTGTCCTTAGATGTCCAGGGGATAGATGCAAAGAGTGTCCAGACTTAACAGTGTCTACGTGTTCGAAGCTATTCTGCTTCAGAAATGACGGTATGTCTAGAGCCGTCATACTTGAACCGGAAAGGAATCTCATTCATGTTGGAGGTCTAACAGATTCGTTTCCAGTCGACCCACCATGGTACTCTGACTGTTGGGAATCAGTCTACGTCCATGACTATGCAGAGCTTCTTGATACTGAGAATAGTCTGGTTGACGTCTATGTTGTTGATTCTTATCTCATTCTCTTCTACAATGGTGTGAATGAGACCGGTTTCCTCCATCGAACCTATCCTCTAGTCAAGAGCCCTCTCGAATATGGGCTCTTGAATGAGCTTAGTGACAATATACATAGACAGATGCAAAGTCTGACTGATAGCAGAGTGACACTGTCAGATAGACTCCGACACATGTCTCAAAGTGTTTCTGATGATATTATGCAAACGTTGCCAGAGCTTAGCGACATAACGCGAAAGAGAATATCTGATGTTGTAGCTGGGCGAACTTCCGTGTTGGGGCCTCTTCTTCCACTCTTGTTAGATGATGAGATTGAGGAGATCTACGTGGACGGACCTGGAACCCCTGCTTACTTTGACCATCGACGCTTTGGGCGGTGTCGTTCGAACTTCGAACTGCAACACAGCGATATAGAACGGTTTGTGACCCTAATAAGGGCAGAGAGTAACCTTCGTCTGGACAGAAGAAACCCTTCACTCAAAACTGACCTCAGGCTTTTTGATGTGGTATTGCGCTTGGCCATAACAATACCTCCACTTAGTCATGATGGAGTGCATCTTGAGATTCGTAGGGCGAAGAAGTTTCCATTCTCGATCTCTGACCTAATACGAAACCAAACTGTTGGTTCGGAGGCGGCGGCAATTCTTCTGTTGGCGCTCAGTTCAAGATTCAATATAACAATAACTGGTGGTCCAGGGACGGGAAAGACAACGTTGTTGAATGCTCTCGATATGGGCACTCCTTCAATGTGGAGAAAGGTCTACATCGAAGATGCTGTTGAGAGTAGAATTGTACGTGATCACCACCAAGTGCGTATCCGCGTAGATCCTGTAGATGAAACAAGTAAGAGATTCGATAAGTCGGGAGAGATAGTGAAAAGCCTCCATCGCTCACCAGACTATCTTATCCTCGGTGAGATACAGACCAGAGAGCACAGCGAAGCTCTCTTCCAAGCCATCGCAGCTGGACTCAGAACTATGCAGACATGTCATAGCTACTCAGCAGCGAGCCTTGTTTCTCGCTGGACGGCCGGACATATGATAGAAACAACGAGTATTGCGCTCATGGATCTGATTGTCACAATGGAGAGGCCAATACCTGGAAAATCGTATCGCAGAGTGAGTGATATAGTGGAAGTCCGAAAGGCGATTATCGATGGATCTCTCAGGTTCTCCGGATTGAACACAGTATACAGTTGTCGCAGTTCAAATGAATTGAAATGGGCAGAGGATGGTGCGTTTCTGTTCCATTCGCGCGAAGTAGGACTTGATAGTCATGTTCCTGCGCTCGATGCCATTGTAAGGTGTATTGAAGAAGAAATGGGATCGTTTCTTGGAAAAGCAAAGCTCCCACTGGGTGATCGACTATGGGAACGAGGGCACCCAATGCGATTCTTGGGAGTCTAAGAACTTGCTGGCGGTCATGTTTTGGGGCACTTAAAATACAATTTCATAGACATCAGTTCAGGTGGACCTGTGATGGTGAAGAAAGACCTCATCGTGGATGAATCTGGTGGCCCCCTGGTAGAAGAGAGTCTTCTGTTGGGTCTTGCAGTGGTCACTGTTTCGATAGTGATTGCAGTTATCCTACAGGCGACGGGGTGGGCACAAGACATTATCGGAAGCCTCTTGAAACTCTTGGAGGATAGCTGGAGCAGCTTCACAAGTCTCTTTCCCTAGTGCCGCCAACCAATGCTATTCTACTGTTTCAAATGGCCTTTTTTACGGGGAAAGCCTTATTTGTGGCCTTGAGGGAGCACTCCCGCTCCGGACTGGTGCCCATTAGCTCCGGTAGATGTACTATGAGAATCGTCATGGTATTGCCGTGTGTAGTCCGGCCCAGCATGGGGGACTCTCGATCCCCCGACCCGGGTTCAAATCCCGGCCGGAGCACCATACGAATTCTCTAGCCAATCAGGTATTTTCGATACAATGCTGGTATGCCGAGAAGACCAATTGAAACGCACAGGCTCAATACTAGACCTGGAATCCCAACTCCTTGCGATGCTAATACTTCTGTTTCCGATACAGTGATAGAGATGTGTCCCGTAGAATGTTGTAGCGAAGAGGTACCTTCGATTTCGTAGTATAGACCGTAAACACCTGCGTTGGCAGGCAAAGGAAGAACAAGTTCGATGTGGCCAGAATGGGTGCTTGTGGCAGATTCACTGTGACTCAACCATTCATAGAGCAGTGTTGTGCCGTTGAGTACTGTGCCATTTAGGCATTGCAGAGTCAGATGAACCCGAACTTCCCTTAGTGCGGGAATGATGTGATAGTAGCTCAGATTGACGTCTACAGGCATCAAGGTGCTTACCACAAACACGTAGTTGAAACTCGCTGGTAGTTCATAAGAGGATGGGCTACCATTCGTATTGAGAAACAGAGTATAGCATCCGATATCTTCGGGCGCGTACAATGTCATGTTTGCAAACCCTTCTGAATCTGTAACGGATGATACTAGAACTGTTTCGTCAAAGCCACATTCAATCGACCGAAAAGGAAGGCCGCCTTCAGTTGAATTCAGTTGAATATGAAAGGAAAGCTGTTGTGTTGGAGAGGCATAACCTCGGGTATTGCTTTGGATAATGGAAATGACTGGTCTTTGCCAAACAG
>JBHLRV010000005.1:0-17101 GCA_048882205.1 Candidatus Thorarchaeota archaeon
CACTATGGTCTTGATATAACGATTTTGGCATCCATTTGGAGCGCCTCTGCCAAGTGAGAAGACTCAGTCCTTTTTCTGCCAAGTGTTGCTGCATCTTGGACATCGAAAGTGTCTCTTGTATCCACCGCCCCCAGACATCTCCTTCTTCACCATGGCGATTTCTTTGTACCCACACCGGGGGCATACAACGTCATTCATTGTTATGGTCTCCAAGGACGCTCTGAACTCATCCCAATATCTAGTTTACTGGGTTGTGCTGGTTGCTGTTTCTAATGTCACTCGCGAACCACGTCAGTTGAAATCGCGGCTCTGTCACAATGTTTTTATTCGACTCGTTGAATGTCGGCGCGGTTCGGCGGCCTAGTCCGTCAACCATCGTGATTCTTTGGATTCACTGTTAGCTACACTATGAGCGTGATGGTCATATGTCTTCAAGAAGCAGACAGGCAGCGGCAAGGACCAAGGACAAGTGGCGTGAGAAGACTTGGTATCAGGTACTCGCACCAAACTACTTCGATAACAAGGAGATAGGTTCTACGCCCGCTAGTAGTCCAGATATGCTGATAGGCCGTACAGTACAGCCTACACTCTATGACCTCACTGGGGACTTCGACCAGATTCACGTCAAGATTCGTTTTAGGATACTTGAAGTCAGTGGCCAGCAGGCACAGACCGTCTTTCATGGCCATGAGTGGAGCTCAGACTACCTTAGAGGTCTCGTAAGAAGAGGCACATCTAGAATCGACTGGATTGGTCCTATTCTCACGAAAGATGATTTCCTTATGCGCATCTCCGTCATCGTCTTCACAACAACCCGATCGAAGACCAGTCAGGAACATGCTGTGCGAAAGACCGTTGAGCGAATCATCAGGGCTCATGCAAAGAAGCATGTCTTCGACGAACTGGTTCAGAAAGTGCTTCTGGGGGACCTGGCCTCAGAGGTTCATGAACAAGTCAAGAAGATTATTCCAGTACGAGAGTGTGAGATTAGGAAGAGCAAGGTTCTCAAGGGCCCGGAAGAAGTGAGAGCGAGAAGAACAAGACTTCGGAGAGGCACAAAGAAGGAGTAGAGCTCGCTAGCGATCTCAACTGGGCATATTCTCAAGCTTATGCAGAGCCTGCAGGAGCAAGACCATCAGATTGGCGAGCTTGGTAAGTGATTCGGGGTCCTTCTCGGCCTCTAGCACACTGGTCAGTGATGAGAGCTTCCGGATCAGAGTTTCCCTAAGCTGGGGAATCAAGACCTTGACGGCTTGGGTTTCAACCTCTTCGTCTGAACCTACGATGACTATTCGTCTGTCGCATGTAGCACAGTAGACGTCATCGCCCACCTTAAGCAAGGGTGAGCCGCACTGAGGACAAGACTCAGCCAACATCGTTGCTCCGCGTCGTAGAAGCTCAGCCATCTTCTTGATAGAACTATCATCCCTTTCAGCCATGGTCGTCACTGTAGGAATGGAAACATGCCCTGATATAAGACATCCCAATGGCTCAGCGAACTCAATGCTATGCCAAAATCTTGATATGCCAAATGACAGGTTCCTGTATTGTAGTTCGCACACCATCTGTGCGTAGAAGACAATTCAGAGGTGAGTCCAGATGGACCACGAAACACAGCAGAGCATCGACTTGAGTAAACAGCTTCTTAAGCAGATTTCAGAGAATAACTCGGTTCCCCGTAACATAAGGCGAGCCGCCAATGAAGCCATCGCAGCCCTGGAGAATGAGGCAGATTCACCGGCTGCCAGAGCACAGAATGCAATAGCGATTCTGGATGAGCCAAATCAGGATCCGAATTGTCCAAACTATGCTCGAACGAGGATATGGCGCGTGTTGAGCTACTTGGAGCCAATACGTGATGCATGAAGACATCTTCCAAAATGTGCTCAGTTTCGACCAGTTGTGGTTGAGGCTGACACCTCACGGCGGGGCCAGTGTTTACTCATGATGAAGGCAAGGATACGAGGAATCTACTCACAGTCGCTGACGCAAATCATGCTGCAGAACCACTTTGAGATGGTGCAACCTAGTCCAGAGGTGGCAAGGCGGTTCGGCCTACCCTTCAGAAGTGAGATTCCAGATGTGGACATCTGGGATCGAAGTGATTTGCAGGGTATTGTGGCAATTGCTTACGAATCAATACTGAACCGTCTGACAGAAGTTTTGCGCAGGCGCCTTGGCTGGGTCATAACACGTACGCCTAGGGTTGCAAAGAGCTCGATATACAAGGGGCATGTGCTTGGAAGGGATGAGAGAACTGGGCATACTCGGGTCGATCTGGGAGTCATCTCTGGACTATTACCAGACAGGGGCTTCAGACGTGGAGATGATGTCATGGTTCAAATCCGTGCTCATGACTACGGAAGAAAAGCACCTGTCCTATCGTCAAGCATAACAATTCCCGGTCGCGCTGCCGTACTCTTGCCAGAACCAGTTGTTCGCCTAAGCACGAAGATTAAGGAACCTGATACTAGAAACGCGCTCCTAGATCTCGGTAGAAAGATCCGTGAACATACCGAGAATTGGGGAATTCTCTGGCGAACTGCAGCGAATAGGCTCACTGACGAAGAACTGCGAAACGAAGTTGATGACCTGTTGGATGTGGCCCAGCGCGTCTATGCAAAGTATGACGATTTGGATACAACGGGGCTTCTCTTCGAAGGAACCAGCAATGCCGACATCGAGTTTCCAGCTGAAGTAAAGGAAGTGCTGGATAGGACTAGGGCTAAGATCAAGCCTACAGTGGACAGACATCACTTCTTCAAGAGTGCAGGATACGCTCCCTTGGTGGACATGGCAGAGATGGTGATTGAGGACCGTCCTGAAGAAAGAGCCTACATAACTTCAAAGCTTGAGAAAGTAGTGGGCCTCGATATGCCCAAAGTCGACGACACAATAAACATCGAGCATGTGAAGCTGGATGGGAGATCAATCCTCCTCACCAGAGGCAGAGTTGTAGAAGTCAATCTCAAGGGACTAGTGATCCGAAGACAGTTTCGCCACACAAGTCGCAAACTCAAGATAGTGCAGGACTATCCCGAGGATGTCGAAGTTCCACGAGATGAAGGCGACTATGCCCTGACCGAAGTGGTTCCGGGATCCATGACTCTGACCACGAGCTATTACTCGAGGGAAGGCCTGATGAAGGGTATATACATAAACGTCAACACTGGCGTCGAGCTCTATCCCGGCAATGCCAATGGCCCGGGTCGTATTCGCTACATTGACCTAGAGATTGACGTGATAAGGACGCCCTCGGAAGGCAGTGAGGAGATACGTATGATTGATCAACACTTGCTGAAACGGGCTGTTCAAAGAGGGTTCATCACGAAGAAGATGGCGGATCAGGCGAGGACGAGGGCCAAGTCCATATATGATGAATTGACGCTCCAGAACAGCAATTCGGCTTCGTTTCAAGGCTAGAGTCGCTATACAGGTTCCTCTCTCGTTTCATCAATGAGTTGTATTGTTCTCAGAGAGAGGTCAATCGCGCTCATCATGTCTTCGACTGTAGCTCCCAGGCTTCTCAGATCCCGCAAGCAGTGAATCTTGATGATTAGCTCATTTCCATTCTTGTGTGCATCAATGGAAAGACCGTAAGGTAGTGGAAGATTGTCGGGCGCTATCGCTTGCAGGACTTCTGCTGCCTCCTTTGATGACTTAAGGGAGAGTTCTATCTGGACTTGCATTAGCTGTCACTCCATTAGAGATCTTGTAGGACTCTCTGAATGCCCTGTTGTGCTTCCTCAGATGTGTTCTCAACGATGATTGACTCTGTAGAGGATGCAGTAGAGGAGATATCCTGTTTCTCAACGGCACTGAGTAGGCCCTGCAGCCTGACCTTACCTGGCTTCCACGTCAAAGCCATGCCCTCATTCTCAGTAATCACTATGACCTTGTCAACTGGAACAAGACTGGTGCCCAAAACAAGGCGTGCTAAATCCACTAGAGTTCTCCTCTTGGTATTAGTAGTTCGAATTATAGCCGTCGAATCCGTGATTTCGGCCTCCATTTCTCCCAGAGTCTTGCGCATTGCTTCAAAGGCTAGAATGACCTCTTTGGCGTGAGCAATATGGGAATCTAGGAATCTCCGCAGTAATTGTGCACGATCACCCATCAGAATGGCCAAAGAAGTACCATATTCTTGAAGACCCCACGTGGATTCAGCCATTGACTTTATTCCAGAAACTAGTTGCACGGGACTGTCCTCCCGTTCTTTGGTTAGTGAGAAGTCCTGACCCAAGACGAGGGGGATTGTGGCGGAGTCGAGCCTCGGAAGGAGAAGAGTCGTCAGACTCTGTGCCTCTTCATTTGTAAGCGAACTCATCGGCATTCGAAACTTCGAGAATGGAATATTCGCTTCCTCATAGATCTTCTCACAGGCATCCCGTTTTCCGCTTAGGCCTTCAAGATATGGTCTTGTACTGTATGCAAGCACCTCATTAAGAGGCAAGAAGTTGGCTCCGAATATTCTGAAGCCCTTGTGTTCCTGTATGAGGCCATCTTTCTGTGCTGCTGAGACCATCTCTTTTGCGGCACCCTTGAGTTTTATCTGTGGGAAGTTTCTCACCAATGCTCCCGCTGCAGCGAGCTGTAACTCTCTAGGGGTGGTAGTCATGCTTTCTTTTGCAATGACATAGGCCGCTTCGGAAATGGAACTCTCATCACCGATTCTAAGTTGTCTAACCTGGTCAGACTCGTGAGTGCCGCCGATAAATAGGGGATAGCTCGTTCCCTTTTTTACTCGCTTCTTGCCCACTGTGTCGATTCCAACAAAGAGCAGAGTAGACGTAGAGTGCGCCTGACGAAGAGCGTTGATTCTCTCGATAGGCACAACAGGTTCTAGGAATGTCGTATGAAAGAGTCCGCCAGACTTCAAGATCGACGAACAAATCAAAGCAGTTGATACTGTGGCTTCGGGGAGAGGAGAAGTGATAATTAGAAAGGGCTTCTTTATGTCAATGGAACGGTCATCGTGTATCTTCTTGATAGCCTTGAGACTGAGAGTCTTTCTCTTCCTGCCACTCATCTCAGAAGTCTAAGTCGTCCTTCTGATGATAAAGCTACCTCAGAAGAATCGCAGCTTGGTCAGGACTGTATTTCCAGTCTGGTGCCAGAAGTCGGGTCTTTCTGTAGTACTTGGACAGTCTGTGAATCTTACTCTCGACGAGCTGAAGACCGCGTTTTGAAACGAAGTCCTTCTTGTTCTCTTCAAGGTGTCTTCTTATCTTGACGGCCTTGGCAATCATGTTCCTTAGATCTTCAGGGACTTGTCGTTCAAGGCCGTTCTCAACAATGATATCCATGACCCTCTTTCCAGTGACGATTTTCACCAAAGGCACACCATATTGGTCTCGGAGAATCATCCCTATCATTGATGGAGGGTTGCCTGCCTTAGCAAGCTCAACTACCTTGTTTTCAACCCACTCTGCGTTCTTCTCTTTGTCCATCCATTCTGGGACACGCAGGGTAGAGGGACGCTTGCTTCCAGACTGGCCCTTGCGCCTTGTGTGCATTCTTGCCATTGGGATTACCTCTAGGGCCTGATTGCCCCAAGAGACGAGTCTGCCCCCTCGCGCATGGTTGCTGATATAAAGATTGTCGTTTGTCCCGTTTCCCTGAGAACACGAAGTTAGGTCAGTGATAGCGCCCGCGCTCTCGAATCTCTTCTGCCCTTGACAACACGTCCTCTGCCTCCTTCTCTAGTAGTCCTTTGTATCCTTCGATCGCTGATTTCAGCATTGCTTCTTCCAAATCCCAGTGTGTAGTTTCAAAGGCACGACGCATCAAGTGGATATCCACTCCCTTCATCTCCACTGTAGCATTCATCTCGGCCAGCCCGAAATCGATCAACCACATTCTTGCTTGCTCATCCACTATCACGTTGCTTGTGGTTGGATCTCCATGTACTACCCCTCCACGATGTAGGAGACCGACGAGTCGTCCGAACTCGGAGCAGAGTTCACGTAGTCGCCGTTCAGGGACCTCTTCTACCAACTGTTTGAGTTGCTTCCCCTGAATGAGATCCATGACGATCGTATGTGTAGTTACATCAACCCAGTGCACATTTGGTGTGGGAACGCCTAGACTCCGGGCAACCGTCAACATCTTACATTCCCTGCTGGTTCTGGATGCCCTCAAGAAGTCATCAATTGTTTTGAGTAAGTAGGGCTTTGCTGGACGGTGTTTGAGAAGGTAGGTGTGCCCCCACTGTTCAAACCTGAAGATTATGGACTCTGCACCTAGGGTCCACTGTTCAGTCAGTGATATCCCTCCAGACTATGTCCTGTTCATCGGTACGCCACTTTGGCAGAATATGTGAGTCTGCAACCTTCACACTGTCCCCGGCCTTGTACTGCAGGATGCCTGTCCAGGCAATCATTGCTCCCTGATCGCCTGCGAGTGGTGGTGAAACCCTGTGAAATCTTGCATTGTGTCTCTCACCTACTCCCTCAAGAACGTGTGTGAGTCGCTTATTGCGGGCCACACCTCCTGTAAGAAGAAGCTCCTTCTTCATAGTATGAGCAATTGCTCGTTCTGCAATCTCGGCCAGCATTCCGAAAGCAGTTTCCTGTACGCTGAAGCACACTTCTGGAAGCGGAATGCCTTCGGAGTACAGTTTCTTGGCTGCGGTCAGCATTCCTGAGTAGCTCAAGTCCATCCCTTTGACAGAATAGGGAAGTTGGTGGTAGCTCGATCCCTTCTCGGCCTCGCGTTCTATTGCCGCCCCGGCAGGGAAACGCATCCCCATGGAACGGCCCAGGGTGTCGAGCATGTTCCCAATTGCGATGTCTAATGTTTCACCGAAGGTACGGAAGCGCTTCCCAGCATACGCGATTATTTGTGTGTTGCCTCCTGATACATACACCGTGACGGGGTCCCGAAAGCCAGACTCTAGACAGCCAATCTCTATGTGGGCAACACAGTGGTTTACTCCAACCAGCGGAACAGAAAGTCTGAGAGATAGTGTACGAGCTATTGTCGCAGTGGTCCTTAGAGGCGGTCCAAGACCGGGACCTCGTGAGAATGCGATGACGTCAATATCATCAGGACTGATGCCTGCTCTCTCTACAGCAGACCGAATCACACTGGGTCCGACATCGGAATGGTGTCGACTGGCTTCGCGTGGGTGGATTCCACCCTCAGCCGGTGAAAGCATGTCCCATACATTGGATAGTATGGACCCTTCACTGGACGCAATTCCGGCTCCAAACGAATGCGCAGTCCCTTCAAGACCAAGACAGATCAGAGGCATTTTGACTCGTTTCCTTGTGATTACAGAATCAGTCCACACTTAACATTGACGAGTCACCAGTCCTACTCACCTATGGCTGGAAAGGCCATTTTCCAGCAAAGACTTTATAATGTGCACAAATGGCTCTGATTTGAGGCAATGCCTTTGTCACAGAATATGCCAATCAAAGCCCTTGAAGCAGTTCTCAACGATGTTATTTCTATCAAACTCAAGGATCAGAGGACCTTCCGTGGTCGTTTGACAAGATGTGATATGTACATGAACTTGACACTGACTGATGCAGAGGAGCTGGAAAACCAAGAAACCAGAGCAAAGTATGGCCAGCTTCTACTACGTGGAAACAACATCCTATGGATTCAGATTCCTGAATGAGGTGCTTGGTGTAGTCTTCGGGCAGTCCTCTGATCTTCAGCGTTCTATATCTCGCCTGTAACGCTCTACAAGTTCAACAAGCTCATCTTCACCTTTCTGTCGAGCCCGTTCTCGCACTTCAGTCAAGAACTTCTGTAATTGTTGCTCGAACTTCTTTCGACTGATGAAAGCAAACTCGTCAATTCTCTGCAGTTCTACCTTTTCGGCACTGATCACAGGAATCGTTGCTTTGGTGAGCTCCTCTTCAGACAAATGCGACAGAGGAGTGTCTACAATCACTGCACGGATTCCCTTGTCCACGAGCAATCCAGCCGTCTGTGGACCCCCTCCACTTGCATCTTCGAAGAGCACTATATCACCAGTCTTGAGACCCACCTTCTGCGCGCATTCATCGATGCTCTCTCTAGCAAAGTGCGGGATTGTCTTGACTGCTAGCATGTCCCCTCGAATCTCAAGATGTTTGACTCCTCTCAGAAGTTCTAGACGATTATTGAGAGCCTGTAGTTCCTTGCGAAGTTTCTGGCTTTCACCACGTATGTGGGTCAGTTCCTTCTCTTTCTTGACCACCTCACGGTCTCGCTTGACCTTCCAGTAGTTCTTGCGCCTTACAATCTCAAGGCTGTCAACCATCTCGCTCTCTCGGAACCGGAGGAATTCCACCAGATGTGTCAGATCTTCGATCTTCTCGCTGAGAACTGTGTTCTCAGCTTCAATCTCCTTATACCTAGAGAGTAGAGAGTCATACCGTTCCTGTGTTAGCGGCTCCTCAGCCGGAACAGGTTCAGGAGTGATTTCAACTTCCTTCTTCTCTTCATGAATCAGGCTGTTTATAGCCTCCTTCAATGACATGCCTTTGATTACCATAGCTTTCAGCTGGTTTCTGTCTACTGCAATCTGATCGTCACGTATCTTCTTGTCAATCCTTCTTAGCTTGGATTCTATACTTCTGAAGGCGTATACTGCTGCTGTCAGAGCGTCCCGTTCGTGGGCGTTTCGGATTCGAATCCCTTCAGAGAACTCTCTAGCCAGTTCCTGTTTATCAGCAACAGAGATCTCTCTCTTTGGCACAAACAACTCGGCGTTTACTGTGCTGGCTATCTTCTTCACAAAGTGAGGTACTGGATTCACATCTGTAGCAACCAATACGGGAATGCCATGCTCATAGACCTGTCTTATCATGTCAGTCCGAGTGAGTGACTTGCCACTGTTGAGAAGGTGAATTCTTCCATCTAGAGTAAGTAGACAGATTGCCGCCATAGACCCGGGATCGATTCCTAGAATGAAGTATCTTGGGCGTAGCGAACTGGGTAGCGGTTTGGGCTCCAGTGGAAGAAACTCAACTGTCTTTCGAACTGGTGATATGATGACGTTGAAGTCCCCACCACGTTTTGGCTCTACAAGACCACGGATTGCAGGCAAGGGGGCATGCGCGATTATACGAGCGCTAGCATATCCAAAATCGGAGTTTCGGACATCAATCTCATAGTCAATGCGGGCCTGTTTGATCTGGTCTTCAATGAAACGAGTCATCTGTTGTATCTGAGAATGGACCTTCCGTCTGAAGCGATTTGCACTCTGACCCCCACGCCCCGGCTTCCTACCACGTGTCAGTTTGATCTCAGTCTGTTCTCCAAAGCATTCTAGGCTGTGTCCGATACCCAGCGACGCGAGCTTTGCCGCAATCCTTGCCGACTCTAAGGGAGCGAGTTTTCCTCTTGCATTTAGCCCATGCTTCTTTGCAAGTCTCTTCAATGCAACTTGGTGCGGTGGCACACCAGTGACCTGCACAAGCCGTGTTTCAGAGGGTATCCGGTCAACGAGCCAGAAGAGGGATTTTCTATCGGGAACAATCTCGAATATGTTATCTGTGCAGAACCACTTGGGGCGAATATCACTAACGAGCTTCAGAAGTGCTCCGCGGGAGATCTCGGGGTACTCACCCAGTGTTATTCCCTCTCGTAATATCACACATGCGAACTTCGATCTTGTCTTTGACCTAGGGCTATGACTTGGCAGAATGTCAAATCCCATTATGAGAACGCCATCTTCATCCATGGACTCTGCACTCAGATGCGACTTCGGTGGTTTGGCTATAAGGATTGACATCGCATCAGAAGTGAACCAGAAGAAAAAGCATTCCCAAACAACAAGTATAATAAAGACTTGCTTGAGCAACAGTCTACACTCATGCGAGGTGCTAGAACTGTCAGAAACACTACAAGTCAACGATAAAGACGCTATACTACGAATTGGACGAGCACTTTCATCTGGAACTCGACTAAAGATACTACAGATCCTACTTCAAGGAGAGAAGGATGTTACAAGAGTGGCACGCCATCTTGGTGGGACAGAGGCGAATGCCAGTGCCCAGATCAAGATCTTGTTCGATTCCGGTCTGTTGGAGTGCCGCTACGAACCAGGGCAGCACGGTCTGAAGAAGATCTCGAAAACCAAAGTCAAGAGAATCATCATTGACTTAGAGTAGTTGACGATTCCTTGTTTTCATCCGGGGTACCGGATGGTCTTTCTTACGTACTAGAGGACAGAAGGTAGTATTGCGGACTGCAGTTTCTTAGAGGGGTCAACGCTCTGCATATTCGCCAAAAGCAGAGAGGTGCACTTTCCATCTCCCAATCCGCTTCAGGATGTTGTTTCGCTCTTCAAGGCGAATTCCTCTCGTTCCCCTTGCACGGAGGAACTTCAGGACCACTTCCATGTCGCGTGCCACCTTGCTGTTCGCGGGGTCCTCCTTGATTAGGTACTCCTTTGCAGCCTGAACATATTCTGCTATGACGTTTGCTGGGGCATCGCCTGTCTGAAGCTCGTGTGTGATGGGATCTAGCACACGCGATACGTCTTCATTTACTATTGATGTAATTCCGGGTTGTGCTGATGATTCCCCTGGGACAGAGTCAAGGTTGGTCTTCATATCTGGATGTGTGTTTAGATCTGTTTCGACTGAATCGGGAGGTGATGATGTCGAAACCCCGGAGAACAGTGAACTCGACGACATTGACAGGTCAGATTCCAAGGTTTCACTGGCCAAGTCTAGCACACGCCTCAGTTCACGGAGCTGATCAAACAGCTCCACCAATCCAGACTGCATGCTGTCAATGAGTTTCTTAATATCTGCGAGGTTCTTCTCAGACATCGGTTCGGTCCCTCAGACCTTTGGTTCTGATTCTCAAATGGTAGCTGGAGTCTTTGCTTTTTGACTGTTATGGGGAGATTCCTCGTGTTTGAAGTGATGCTGCCCTACTACTTGTCTGCCTTCTTTATGGCCTCAGATAGACCTTGGGTGACCCCGCTCGGTTCAAAACGCCGTTGGCGTATCTTTACAAACGTGGGCACCCCAACTGTTTCTCCGACAAAGAGAGCCTCGCCAACCTCCAATGTGGTTATGGTGTCTAGAGACTCTCGGTCAATTCCTTCACTACTGCGGCCTATGTGGTCCAAATCGTATGGATTGGTTGCCCGGAGAATGGCCTGATTGCTGCACTGACTCAGCACTGTCGTAGACAGTTTCACAGGCCTCTGCGACACCAGACACAGGAGTGCATGGAACTTTCGTCCTTCCCTGGCTATTGTTTCGATGCGGCTCTTTGGCAGGGCAAGCTCATGGCGACTCTCTGGGCAAAACTGATGCGCTTCTTCGAGGACCAGTAGAAACGGTGGAATATCTCCCCTGCGGCGCATTCGAAGGAGTTCGTTTACTAGATGAGACACTGCAATCTGTTTCTTCTTGAGACTGATGAAATCACTCAAGTCAATCAGAGTGAGCTTTCCCGGCCGGACCATACTGGTAATATTCGGGACTGCCTCTACGCCAAATAGGCCAGTGTCTTCGAGATTGACAAGCCAGCCAATCATTGCCTCTCTAGTGTTCTTGCTTATGGTTTCATCATTCCGTACGTAGTCTATGATGTCACCAAGTGTGTATCCAGTCTGCGTGTTCTTGCGCATCTCAGTGACTACTCTTCTCAGGTCTCGTACCTGAACTGCACTCATATCGGCCACGAGTGATGCAATGGCCTCCGCTGCCAAGGACCTCACTGGAATTTGAATATGGGATCCACGAACGTGTTCTATCTCAACTGAGTAGTCTTGTAGATCAAGGGCTTCGGCGGTCATATCCTTGAGATACGAGTACTCACCATGTACGTCAATGACAACCACCGCTAGTCGACCCTGTTTCTTGGTGCGCATCAGAAGCTCCTCAAGGAGCACTGAAACGAAGTAGGATTTCCCAGCCCCACTCATGGCCAGCACGGCAAGGTGTTTAGAGAGCAATCTATCTACTGTAGGACTGAACTCCAGCTCATGGTGCGCTAGCCTTCCGAGTCGGAGTCCCTCCTTGGAGTCTAGTTTCAAGAAGCCGGCGAGAACATCTTCATTGACCGGTATAACAGGCGCGCCGGGGGAAACTGCAAAATAGGGCCGGAGTGGCTTGTTCTCAGACCAAAGACCTAGTACTTGGACCTTTGCAACGGTGTATTGCCATCGATCTGTGGGGAATATCGAACGGAGAGGCTCGCCTCTTGACTGATATTCTCTTACTGCCTCGGCGTGTTGGTAGTAGCGATTCACTCTGATAAGATTCTGAACTCGTGCAATGACCGTTCCGCTATTGGTTTCAACAGAAACAAACTCTCCTCTGCACACAATTACGTCGTGAACATTCCCTTCCACTACGAAGGAGAAGCTCATGACATTCGGCGAATCTTGTTCACAAATAACGGTTCCAATCCTAGCACGAGGCGGGTGTTCAGACAATGAATTAACCTCCAAACGGGTTTCTCGACCGTCTTCGTTCCAATTTAGCATATGTCAAGCCCGAGAGAGCCATTAGTCGGTCGATGATAAGTTGTGTTTCGTTGCTACTGATTCTTGCTCTTGCATCTGCCTCTAGAATCGGG
Source organism: Candidatus Thorarchaeota archaeon (assembly GCA_048882205.1). Taxonomy (GTDB): domain Archaea; phylum Asgardarchaeota; class Thorarchaeia; order Thorarchaeales; family Thorarchaeaceae; genus SMTZ1-83. The sequence continues at coordinate 12,544 of JBHLRV010000005.1, forward strand.
GTTGGGACACCATACTCAGGGTGCTGCCAAGAGAGAGGTAACAGTACAGAGAGCGCTCTGTCGAGCTGTGCTGCTCCATCATCTTTGCCAACTAGAACCTCTATTCTGAGAGGAAGGTCGTCGCGTGCAGTCTTCAGATATGTCACCCAAATAGAAGAGGCCCATTCAGTCATACCATCTGAGACCGCATTCGAACTCTGTGACAGTTCTGCAGAGTATCTGAAAGCGAAAGTACGTTCTCCCTCCTCAAGGAACGTGTCAAGTAGGTCGCAGTCTCTTGAGATCTTGAGAAGCCAACGATAATCTACTTCTTGCATCATTTCGAAGACTGATGGATTCTTCATGATGTGAGGCATTATGTTACCAAGGATGCTCACAATTCGTGTTGAACGACTGTCCTTCACAACTCCAACCAGAGTTGTGCTCTTCTTCTCGGCCCTATGGTAGAGCTGTCTATACAGTGCCATGACTTCCTGAAATTTCCCGTATGCTGCAGAACCAACCTGGGGGCGATCTCGGGGGTGATGGAAGAGTGAGCCGTCTACTAGAATCAAGTCAACATGGAACTCCTCAAGAACAGAAAGCGTGACTCTGAGTTCTGTTGCGATGCGTTCCAGTGATGCCAACTGATCTAATTCTGGACCTGGAAGGGTCAACATCACTGGTTTGACATTGGGTTCTGGAAACGCATTTGGAAAGAAGTCGACTCGAGGGCCCTCTTCTGGTCCAAAGTGAAAGACAACGGCAATGCCACGTGTCAGAACCAGGTCCATCGACCTGAAACGTCGTCTAATCAGACCGCCGTCTATGCCAGCAATCCTTAGACCTGACAGACTTGTGGGCTCTATTCTCTTAGAGAACGTGGTTTCTACTGCTTCTGCTGCAAGGGCAGGATACCGACCAAGGTCTAGTTCCCCCCTTATCTGTTTCAAGACGGTCCCGAATCTCATACGGGTCTTCTCGACCTTCTCTATTTCCTCAACTAGAGAGGTAAGCATCGAGTCGAGGTTTTGGTCCACTACGCATTCCCTCTTAGCTTCTTTTGTTCGAGAGCTGCTCTAATAAGGCCCAAGTAGAGCGGATGCGGTGCTCCAGGACGTGATCTGAACTCGGGATGAAATTGCACTCCAATCCAGAAGGGGTGACCAACCAACTCTATTGCATTGATGATCTCTCCCGTTGAATCATGTGCCGAAACCACCAGTCCCTGTTCCTTCATCCTGCTGATGTATCGGTCAATCAGATGGAATCTATGTCTGAATCTCTCTCTTGTACGTGTTTCTCCGTAAACCTCATGCAGCCTTGTCCCTTTGACAATTGTGACCTCATGGCCACCTAGGCGCATTGTACCACCTTTGTCGGTGACTAGCTTCTGTCCATCCATCAAGTCCACGACCGGGTACAGACTATCGGCGTCAACCTCTGTCGTGTGAGCTCCGTCCCAATCCATGATTCTTCTGGCGAATGCAACAGTACCTAGCTGTGCACCATAGCATATGCCTAGGAAGGGAATCTTCATATCAAATGTCAGTGCAGCAGCACAAATCATACCCTCCACACCGCGCTCTCCAAATCCTGGAGTCAAGAGTACGCCGTCCACTTCTTGTAGGTCCTCCGAAATGGCTTCTTCGTCACAGCGTTCTTCGGTTCGAATCCACCTTGTTTCGACCTTCGCCCCACATGCTGCACCTGCATGAAACAAGGCTTCATTGATGCTCTTGTATGAATCACTTAGCGTGGTATATTTGCCTGGCATGGCAATGACTACAGTTTCTGAGCATGCCTCAAAGGACTGCACTATCTTGCGCCATTCATCAGTTGAGGGTGTCCGCGGCTCAAGTCCAAGATGCTCTGTGAGGATTTTTCCAAGACTCTGCTCCTCAAAAGAGAGAGGAAGCTGGTACACAACTGGAATATCAGGATTCGATATGACATGCTCCTCAGGGACGTTGCAGAATAAGGCGATCTTCTGCTTTGCGGCATCCGGGAGTTCCTTCTCAGCTCTTGAAACTATGATGTCGGGTTGTAGACCGAGTCCCTGAAGAGTCTTGACGCTATGTTGCGTTGGCTTGGTCTTGAACTCACCAACAGAAACAACATACGGAACGAGAGTCACATGGACAAGGGCCACCTTCCCTCGTCCTACTTCACTTGTCAGTTGTCGGACTGCTTCAAGGAATGGCATGGCCTCAATATCGCCGACAGTCCCTCCAATCTCCACTAACAATACGTCGGGCTGTTGTTCCTTGACCACATTCCATATTCTAGTCTTGATTCTGTCAGTCACATGTGGAATGATTTGTACTGTTCTGCCTAGGAAGCTCCCCCTTCGCTCTCCAAGAATCACGGATGTGTAGATTTGCCCGGAAGTTATGTTCTGAAAAGGGTGAACCTCCATCCCAGTAAAACGCTCATAAGTTCCAAAATCAAGATCGATCTCGGATATATTGAATTCAAATCCTTTGGCAGGACTGAATGTCCATGTCTGATCTGTTACGAAAACCTCACCGTGTTCAATCGGATTGAGTGTTCCCGGATCTATGTTCAAGTAGGGGTCAATCTTGATTATGCTAATGTCGTACCTACGAAACTGTAGTAGCTTGGCAATTGAGGCCGTTGTGACACCCTTTCCAATACCGGAGAGCACCCCTCCTGTGACAAAAACAAAGCGCGTTCCATTACGATTCGATTTCAAGTACGACTCCTCAACACGTCAAGTATCTTGCAGATTGATTGTCAATGGGACCTAAAACTGATGCCGCAGTCACATAGGTTCGTATAAATCGTTCGTTGGAGTCAGACTTCTGCTCGTTGTTACTTGGCCTCATGAGATGGGCTGAGTGAGGACGCTGGCTCGCATTGCATCGCGGAAGAGATGTTGAAAGGCCTCAAGGATGTTGAATCCATCCTTCGCTATACTTTTGAATACGGGTACTGAAAGAGGCAGCTTCAGGTGCGACCTGATTAGCTCTTCTTGCACTGCTCCAAGAAGATCTTGCTTGTTCAAGCACACCACAATGGGAAGAGGTCTCTCCTCTTCTGCTACCAGCGTCATAAGCTCATTCCAACTGGCCAGGTTCTCGTCCAGTAGATGCTCCTGTGAATCGACCATGAATATGACTCCGTCCGCGCCCACCAGGACAACCTCCCTGGTTGACCTATAGAAGTCCTGCCCTGTTGCGGACCATACATGAGCATTGATTGTCCATGTATCACCGATAGGAAAAGGAATTGTGCCAAAGTCACAGAACATTGTTCTCCCAATGGTATTCTCGATTGATGTTAGCTTATCTGCATAGTCGAGGCTCAGGAACAGCCATCTGATTGCTGTAGTCTTTCCACTCATTGCTGGTCCAAAGAACACTATCTTAAGACCCACTGATCGTGTTCCGTAGTCAATAATCATCCCATTTTCCTCCTGTTCTATGTCCCCCACATACTGTCCACCCACGCTCCTAGACCGGATAGAGCACCAGATTTCACGCAGTCTGAGAAGTCTTCATGCCATTCAGCGCGTATGAAACGAATCAGGTCTGACATACCTCCTCCTTCCCAGCCAATGGCTTCGTATAGGTTCCTTTCAGTGAGGGTTGTAGAGGCACCTAGTTCTCGTGCTAGACGGATTCTAGAGAGAAGAGTGACAGCCCTTCGGGCCGCATGAACGTAGTTGCTGACTTCCTCATCGAACACATCATGTGTCAACTTCTCGGATTCATCATCCAGTTTCAGAACCGCATCTAGGATGTGATTGGATACATTGAGTCCGCGGAGTGACTTTCTGAGAAGTCTTCGAATCCTCTCGAGAGCTTGTCGCTTCCTTGTGAGGATCTTGCTCACAATCTTCTTCTCAACATCAAGGCTGCTGACACATGGTTCTACTAGAGAGAAGGTCATTGATGATGGCGATGTGACTCTCAGTAGCCCACAGTTCTGTGAGTGTTGCAGCACGCTGTGTATGACTGTCTGCATGAGCTCTTCGTCCACGTGAATTCCGAGTACGTTTGCTCCGATAGGGATTGCTAGAATCCAGCCCATGAAACGACTTATGCGTTCAATGGCCAGTCTGAGGTTTGAAGATAGACCACAGACCACAGTTCTACTCACCTCATAGTTGTGCTTCTCTTCCTCCCAGACAGAGAGAAGTTCTCCTTCAGATGTGAAATCGCGCCAGAAGACCAACTTGTGGTGGTGAGGGCAGAGCGATGTTAGACTATCAGAGATATCATCAACTAGCTCGACATCTTGACCTGTCACAAGAATCGGAATGCGATTCAACACTGAGTTCAACAGAAGTGGAAACCCATCCCCCAAGAGTTCTATCATTCGCATTATAGAGTACGTCATGGTTCTCGCCTCGCCATTAGGACGCCATTCTCAGATCCTCCAGCCAGAAGTAGCTCCTTGAGGTCATCCGGTACGGCTGGCTTTGCAAGTCCTGCAGTGTTCAGAACTCTCTTGATCTCCTCGATGTAGTGATTCAGGAGTAGTCTCATGAGGCCGAGTTTCTGGCCGTTTCGATTTACCCACATACTGAACACACCATTTGGCACAGCGTATG
>JBHLRV010000006.1:0-17101 GCA_048882205.1 Candidatus Thorarchaeota archaeon
ATACTCCACTCACCATGTGAAAGAAGAGTTAAGACTTGGTACTCACAAAGAAGAGGGCATGAAAGATGTGTGGCTGGTTGATTATGCGCGCACTCCATTCTCACGGTCTCGTCCTCATAAGCCAGAAACTGATGCGTTTGGCGAAATCAGGGGAGATGAGCTCCTGGCACGGCTGATAAAGAAGTTCTTTGAGGGATCACTGGCTGACAAGGGAATTGAGAAGAAGGACATCAATGAGATCACAGTCGGTGTGGCCTCAGGAGTCCTTGAGAACTGGACTTATGGAGGAAAAGTGCTCGCCTTCCTCACAGGATTTCCACATCATGTACCATCCATCTCCATCGACCGTCAATGTGGATCCGCAGGATCTGGAATGCACATTGGCATCATGGAGATCATGACAGGGTTCAGTACAACTGTATTGTCTACGGGTTTTGAGCACATGACTCGGGTGCGGGGAAGAGGCGTCGAACCTAACCTGTCGATTGGTGATGAGAACTCGGATTTCTACAGGCCTGACTTGGACGTTCCCACTGTATTCAATATGCTACAGACTGCTCAGAAGCTGTACGAGGAGGAGGTTCCCACCTTTGGCAAGGAGGACATGGACAAGTTCGGTGTGCGTAGTCACAATCTGACAGTCAAGAATCAGGAAAGTGGATGGTTCAAAGGGGAAATCATACCTCTGGAGGGACACGCACCTGGTAATACTGATGAACCCATGCTAGTGGATAGGGATCTCAGTGCCAGACCTTCAACACTTGAGAAGGTTTCAACCTTGCCAAGAGTATCCACACCTTACTACCTTGAGAAGAACGGTGGAAAAGAAGGTTACATCAAACGAGAGGGGACAGATGAGGGCGTGATCACTCCCGGTAATGCATCACCACTCAATGCGGGTGCCACTGCCGCTGTTCTGATGGAGGCCAAGGAGGCAGAAACAAGAGGTTTGGAACCCATGGCACAAATTGTTTCCATGGGGTGGGCAGGAGTTGACCCCGAAGTTATGGGCCGTGGACCTGTGCCCGCGTCCATCATGGCCCTTAAGCATGGGGGATTGAGTGTAGAGGACATTGACTACTGGGAGATTAACGAGGCATTCAGTATTGTAGCTCTCAACTGCATGGACAAGCTGAATATTCCTGTGGAGAAGGTGAACGTCATGGGGGGATCAATTGCCATTGGCCACCCTCTGGGTGCAACCATGATCAGGTTGACTGGCACACTGGCAAGAATCCTCAAAGACAAGAAGGCGAAATACGGAGTTGCCAATGCTTGTATCGGTGGTGGGCAGGGTGTTGCCACTGTTATTGAAAATCTAGACGCGTAGTATAATCTTCACTCAGTCAATGAAGAAGAGAGATGGCGCCGAGGGTGAGATTTGAACTCACGCTTCCGAAGAAACTGGTTTTCAAGACCAGCGCCTTAATCCGGGCTTGGCTACCTCGGCGTGATTCTGCATAATGCCTAGACAGATGCACTCCGTTGGAAACGCCTTTTAAGCTTCTTGCAGAGGTTGGCTGCTGGAAGAGAAAGATGTCCGGACGTGGCTTCAAATATCACGAGCATACCGCTGACATAACCATCGAGTGCTGGGCTCCAACATTAGAGAGTGCGTTCGAAGAGGCAGCTCTAGCCACATTTGAGGTCATTGTGGCTACTTCGACAGTTCGACCCAAGAACCCGATCGAAGTCAGCGTTCAGGGAATCGACCTTGAGGAGCTACTAGTAGAATGGATTGGCAGGCTCCTTGCGCTCGTCGACATCAATATTGAGTTCTACTCGAAGTTCGAGATACAGGAGATATCTGAGAGTCCCGAGGGATTCACGCTCAAGGGTCGTGTCTGGGGAGAGGAAATAGACCTCGATCGTCATGAGACTCGGACTGAGGTGAAGGCAATGACGTACGCGGACATGAAGATTGAGCACACGTCGGAGGACACGAATCTATGGTTCACCCTTGATCTCTAGGAGGAATCAGGTTGGGAATTCAAGTCGCAATCCCTGACACTTCACTATCTGACTGCTCCGACCTTCGTCAGAAGACTGCCAAAGTCGGCACTTTGGCTAGAGCACTAGCTGTATTTCGGGTGGAGCGAGTGATAGTCTACAGAACTGGTCGAGTTCAAGCAAGTCGGAAGAAGGACGTGGACCTGCTAGTTAGACTCCTTGAGTTCATGGACACTCCACAGTACTTGCGTAAGAGAGTATTTCCTATGTCCCCATCTCTGAAGTATGCTGGTCTCTTACCGCCTCTCAGAACCCTGAGCCATCCTCTGGATGCGGCCTCTGAAGACTTGGCCGAGGGCACCTACAGGTGGGGAATTCAGGTTCGAAAGGGAAAGATCGACATTGGAATTGAGAAGCTTGTAGATCATCCGGAGGAAGTGAGTGAGCGTGAAACAACCCTTTTTCGTGTGGTCCGGACAGGTCCCAAGGTCAGGTTGAAGGCGGTTTCTCGAGATGATGTGGAAGAGTACTGGGGCTTTGAAGTAATGAGGACGATGAGTCTTGTCGAAACACTTCAGAACTCCTCTACAATGACCCGAGTAGTCTTCTCAAGAAACGCGCCCTCTTATGCCAGCTTAGAAGATGAGATCAAATCGACAGTGGGCAACACCAAAACAGTCCTTGGTGTGTTCGGTGGACCAAAGTATGGCGTTAATGAGCTTTTCCCTGACAAAAAGGGCGAGCTGAAGAAGCATGTCGACTTCTGGGTGAACACAATCCCTGGTCAGGGCACAGAAACAGTCCGTCTTGAGGAGGCCATTCTTGCGAGTCTAGCACTAATCAACAAGTCTGTTGGTGCATTGATTGCTCGACCTGGCTTTCACAAATGAGTGTCGACAGCAAAGCTTGTCTATACCCGTGAGTTTTATAGACACAGACCTGAAGACTTGGGGAGAGAAATCTGCAGTCTAGAAGAAGGGGCACAATCGGTTGATGTCTGAGAGAGTAAGACGCCTAAGAGAACAGAGTGTTGGGACGAAGCCCCACATATCAGTCGAGAGAGCGAAGCTAATCACTGAGTTCTACGAGAGCGGTGCTGCAGACAATGTTTCCGTGCCAGTTGCGCGTGCTCTTGCGTTCGAGCACATCCTGGAGAACAAGACGATTTGCATCAACCCTGGAGAGCTGATTGTTGGTGAGAGAGGCCCGGCACCCGGAGCTACCCCCACCTATCCTGAGCTCTGCTGCCATTCTCTTCAAGATCTGGACATTGCAAACTCAAGAGAGAGTACACCGTTCCTTGTTTCGGATCAGACCAGAGAAGTATACAGAAACAAGGTCATCCCCTTCTGGAGAGGCAAGACCATACGCGAGCGCGTCTTCGCGTCAATGTCAGATGAGTGGAAGGCCGCTTTTGAATCGGGGGTCTATACGGAGTTCATGGAACAGAGGGCTCCAGGCCACGCCATCTTGGACGACAAGATCTACCATCGGGGCCTGCTAGACTTCAAAGAGGACGTCAAGCAGAGCTTGTCAAAGCTCGACTATGACAATGATTCGGATGCGAAATCGAAGGAGGAAGAGCTGAAAGCTATTGACATTGTAGCTGATGCGTTGATTACATTTGCGCAGCGCCACGCCAAGACGGCAAGTGAGTTTGCTGAGGCCGAGGAAGACCCTGTGAGAAAGAAGGAGCTCCTGAGAGTCGCTGAAATCTGTGCCCACGTCCCAGCCAATCCACCCAGGAACTTTTGGGAAGCGCTGCAGTCTTACTGGTTCATTCACCTGGGAGTCATTATCGAGCTCAATGTGTGGGACTCATTCAACCCGGGCCGGCTTGACCTCAATCTGTATCCCTTCTACAACAGAGAACTTGAGAAAGGCTCACTTACGAGAGAGTTCGCAAAGGAGCTTCTCCAATGTTTCTGGATCAAATTCAACAACCAACCCGCACCTCCCAAGGTAGACATCACACAGGAACAGAGTGGCACCTATCAGGACTTTGCTCTAATCAATGTGGGAGGACTGACAGCATATGGTGTTGATGCAGTAAACGAACTCTCGTATATCATCCTTGAAGTAATGAATGAGATGCGGCTGATTCAACCGAGTGTCTGTGTTCAACTTACCACCAAGAACCCCGACAAGTTCCTGAGGGACACAATCAATGTCATCAAGGAGGGTTTTGGGCAACCCTCAGTCTTCAACACCGATGTAATCATCCAGGAATTCATTCGGCAGGGAAAGTCGATTGAGGACGCCAGAGTCGGGGGACCAAGCGGCTGTGTCACGATTAGCGCGTTTGGCAAAGAGAGCTGCACCCTTACTGGCTACTGTAACTGGCCAAAGATTCTTGAGATTACTCTCAACAATGGTGTGGATCCTAGGACTGGAAAACAAGTCGGTCTAGAAACAGGAAGTCCCACCACCTTCAAAACGTTTGATGAACTCATGGAGGCCTTCAAGGCCCAGCTGAAGTACTTCGTGGACATCAAGATAGAAGGAAATAGCATCATTGAGAGACTCTATGCTGAGCATATGCCAACTCCCGTCATGTCGTTGGTCTTCGATGACTGTATCAAGAAAGGAAAGGACTACCACGATAGTGGTCCAAGATACAATTCTACATACATCCAGGGTGTTGGAATGGGCACCACCACGGACTCACTATCAGCCGTGAAATACCATGTCTTCGACAAGAAGAACCTCTCCATGGAAGAACTTCTTGATGCACTTAGAAATGACTTCAAGGGAAGCGAGCCGATTCGTCAGATGCTTGTGAACAAGACGCCAAACTATGGTAATGACGATGATTACGCCGACAGCATTGCCCAGGCCGTCTTTGATTCCTACTTCGACGTTCTGGATGGTCGCCCGAACACCAAGGGCGGCGAATATCGAGTAAACCTCTTGCCCACAACTGTTCACATATACTTCGGACAAGTAACAGGGGCAACACCTAATGGGAGAAGGGCCGGCAACCCTCTTTCTGACGGAGTTTCTCCATCCCACGGAGCTGACACAAACGGGCCTACTGCAGTTATCAATTCAGTTGCGAAGATTGATCATGTGCGGACTGGTGGGACCCTTTTGAACCAGAAGCTAATGCCCGAGATACTTGCCGACCGGGCAGGTCGCAAGAAGCTTGGACACCTCATTCAGGCCTACTTTGCACTTGGTGGACATCATATTCAGTTCAATGTGATTGACAGGCAGACGCTCCTTGAAGCACAGCAGAAGCCTGAAGAATACCGAGACCTGATTGTGAGAGTGGCCGGGTACAGTGACTACTTTGTGAACATTGGAAAGGCCTTGCAGGATGAAATCATAGCTCGGACTGAGCAACGATACTTCTGAGAAGCCAACTCTCCTTCTCTCTGATATGCAAGACAACCCCTCTACTCATGCCGATAGGGCTCCTCACAACCATGTTTTGGTCAGTGGGCAAGTTTTAAAAACGGAGTCTTGCTTGGCGCGCGCTGTAGTAAGAATAGCTCAGTCCTTAAACTAGGTGTATTCGAAAGCCAGATTGATTGGGCTGCAAAACTACAGGTGATCTCAAATGGCCCATAGAAAGAAACATGCTCCAAGAAGAGGCAGTCTTGCCTACCTGCCACGAGGCAGGGCGTCGAAGTTTTTACCCAGGATCAAGAATTGGCCTTCCTGGGAAGGTGAGGATGCAAGACTACTCGGATTTGTAGGGTACAAGGCAGGCATGACCCATGCAGTGATGAGCATACAGAACCCAAACAGCCCGTTCAAAGGTCAGGAGACAGTCATCCCTGTCACAGTGATCGATACGCCGCCAATCAGACCCTTTGCCATCCGCGGCTATGCCAAAACACCCTACGGTCTCAAGCTTGTGGCTGAAGTATTGGCAGAGAACTTGTCAGACGACCTGCGAAGGGTGAAACCTCCGCCCAAGAAGTACAAGCACAAGGCCAAGATGAAGGAGTTTGAGTCAAAGCTCGACACAATCGCTGAGATTCGCATGCTGATTCACACACAACCAAGGACAGCAGGAGTATCCAAGAAGAAGCCAGAGATCACTGAATACAAGGTCGGCGCTCGTAGCGTTCAGGAAGCATTTGAGTACGCCAAGAGCGTGCTCGGCACTGACGTGCGTGTAGCTGACATCCTTCGAGAGGGGACCCTAGTAGACTCCATAGCAGTGACAAAGGGGCATGGATTTCAAGGTCCTGTACGCAGATGGGGAGTCAGAATACTCCAGCATAAGTCACGCAAGACGAAGCGGGGTGTCGGATGTATCGGTCCTTGGTCTCCGACAAACATACGATACAGTGTCCCTCGACCCGGTCAGACGGGTTATCATACACGTACTAGTTTCAACAACGAAGTCCTGAAGATGGGTGAGAGAGGGGAGGAGATCACGCCGTCCGGTGGCTTCGTCAATTATGGTGTGATACGAGGTGACTATGTAATGCTCTGGGGGTCAATTCCGGGTCCAGTCAAGAGACCTGTGAGACTCAGATTTGCGATTCGACCAAAGAGATCTCATCTCGGACAGGTCACCCAGGTGAGCTACATCAGCACGGCATCGAAACAGTAGTGGGAGGATGATCAGTGATGACAAGCGTAAAGACGTACTCCTTGAAAGGAAAGGCAGGTCCGAAGATAAAGCTCCCAAAACAGTTTGATGCCCCCTACCGCCCAGATGTGATCAAACGAGCTGTGTTGGCAGTTCAGTCCAAAAGACGCCAACCACACGGTGTTGACGAGCTAGCTGGAAAGCGCACCACTGCTGAGAGCTGGCAGACGGGTCACGGGCGGTCGAGGATGCCTCGGGTCAAGGGTGCTGGCACCAGCGCAGCCAGCAAGGCAGCATTTGCTCCCGGAACCGTAGGTGGAAGGGTAGCACATCCCCCTGAGGCAAGGAAAGTCATAATCGAGCGAATCAACAAGAAGGAGAACCGATTTGCTATCCGTTCAGCCATCGCCGCATCCGCAAACAAGAAACTCGTCGGTGCCAGGGGACACAAGATTGAGTCAGTTCCAGAAGTCCCCTTGATAGTTAGTGATAAGCTCGAGTCTTTGACAACAACAAAGGAAATGCGAGAAGTGGTCACTTCACTTGGCCTTGAAGACGATCTAGAGAGAGCCATCAGGGGCCGTGGAGTGAGAGCAGGCAAGGGTAAGATGCGTGGACGTAAGATGAAGACTCCAAAGTCCTTCCTAATCGTGGTGGGTAAGGACTCGGGCATAGGCATGGCAGCACGGAATCTGCCTGGCGTTGACGTTACTGAAGTGCATGGCTTGAATGCCCACATACTGGCACCCGGAACACACCCAGGGCGACTTGTGCTATGGACCACTTCTGCCATTGAGCGCCTTGAGAAAGAGGCCCTATTTATGTGAGGTGAGTGAGAATGGATCCAAATCAAGTAATCATCCGTCCTGTGGTCACTGAGGCAAGTCTGGAGGCTGTTGACAGTCACAACAAACTCACATTCTTCGTGGACCGGAGAGCCAACAAGAACACCATCCGCTGGGCAGTAGAAAGTCTCTACGAAGTTGTCGTAGAGAAAGTCAACACGATGATAATGCCCGATGGGAAGAAGAAGGCATTCGTACGTCTCGCACCAGAATACAGTGCCGCAGAGGTTGCGACAAACCTCGGGATATTCTAAGGAGGCTATTCAATGGGTAAACGCGTTCTAGTACAACGTAAGGGCCGAGGCACAACTCAGTGGAGGAGTCCCAGCCATAGGAAGATTGCACGAGCCAGACATCCGAAGTGGGCTCCAGACAAGACCTATGTTGGTAGAGTGATTAATCTTTACCATGAGGCCGGAAGGGGAGCTCCACTTGCTGAGCTGAGGTATGAGGGCGAGTCAAAGATTCATTACATGATAGCATCCGAAGGTATCCAGGTGGGCCAGATTGTGGAGTGCGGAGAGGATGCTGCACTACAGAACGGCAACACGATGATGCTACAACACATTCCTGAAGGCACACCTGTCTACAACATTGAGGGCAGTCCCGGAGATGGTGGAAAGTATGTTCGATCGTCTGGTCTGACAGCAACCATTGTTTCCATTGATTCGAGCAAGGCAATGGTAAGGTTGCCAAGCGGTCAACAGAAGGCCTTCAGCCCAAGATGTAGGGCCACCATTGGCATTGTCGCTGGCGGTGGTAGGACGGAGAGGCCGTTCTTGAAGGCAGGCGCTGTCTGGCATCACACTCGTGTCAAGGCAAGAAAATGGCCGGTGACCCGTGGAGCTGCTATGAATGCTGCTAGCCATCCACACGGTGGGGGTTCCCATCAGTCACCAGGCAGACCCAGTACTGTGAGCAGACATGCTCCCCCGGGTCGCAAGGTGGGTAATATCGCAGCTCGGCGAACTGGTCGCAAGAAGTAGAGCTGAAGGAGCTTCTTGCTCCATACCTTCCTCAACATTCGCCTGTTGACCTGAAGAAATGCGTTTCTAGGACAGGGGTATTACACAAGTACATATCCCTCCGGTATGACCTCTGTCAAGAGGACTAGTAATGCGTCTCATTGCTGTGCATCTTCCTGAGAGAATCATCGACGATATACAGCGCCTAGTGAATCGAGGCCTCTATCCCAACCGCTCAGAAGCAATCAGAATAGCCATTCGTGACCTGTTGAAGCGCGAACTTTGGGAGCGGACCGTTCAGGGTACTGCTACAGGTGGGGAGGTAGCAGAGCGATGAGGACTCTGATCGATTCAGCAAGAGAACACAGTCGTACTGAGAGAAGTGGAATAGCTACCAAAGACATGGGCCAGGCCAGAATCGTCGTTGTCGGTTGTGGCGGAGCCGGCAACAATACAGTCAAGCGATTGATGACTATTGGAATTCAGGGTGCCGAATGCATCGCCGTGAACACAGATAGACAACACCTCGCTGTTACTATAGCTCACAGGAAACTCCTCATCGGTGAGAGAATCACCAGGGGTCTTGGTGCTGGAGGATATCCCCATGTGGGTCAGGCGGCGGCAGAGGAGTCGGCACATCAGCTGACAGAGCTGCTGCGTGATGCTGACTTGGTCTTTATCGCCGCCGGCATGGGCGGAGGCACAGGAACAGGCGCAGCACCAGTGATTGCCGAGATAGCAAAGAGGAATGATGCAATAGTAGTGGGCGTTGTCACTATGCCTTTCAGCCTTGAGAGGACTCGTGTCGACAAAGCAACTGCGGGACTAGCACGACTTCAGGAGAATGTTGACACAGCAGTGGTGATTGACAATCAGAAGCTCATGGAGCTGGTGCCCGATCTACCACTCGAAGAGGCCTTTGGAGTCGCCGACGAAGTCCTCGCCAACATGGTGAAGGGAATCACTGAAACAATCACAATGCCCAGTCTGATAAACCTCGATTATGCAGATGTTCGAACCATCATATGCAATGGAGGTGTTGCCCTTGTGGGGCTGGGTGAGGCCACCGGTTCTGAGAGAGCAAACGAAGCAATTAGAAATGCTCTCAACAGCCCCCTTCTAGAAGTAGAGTGGCGTGGGTCTACTGGAGCTCTGATACACATCACAGGAGGTCCCGATATGTCTCTCGCAGAGGCAAATCGGGTTGGAGAAATTGTTTCTGAGAAGATGAGCACCAATGCTAACGTCATCTGGGGCGCTCGAGTAGATCCAAGACTGAGTGGAGTGCTTCGTGTCATGCTGATTCTGACCGGAGTCAAGAGTCCCCAGCTTCTCCCTCGGTCAAAGGAAGAGTCTACAATGAAATCTGTGAGGAGAGCCAGGCTTTCTGAACTCGGGATTCTGGCTGCCCATGTGAGCACATCGGCATCTAGTTCTGTTTCCCCCAAAGCTAAGAGATTTGGCAAGTTTCACACGCAGTCCAATGAGGGGACCTGGGAGGATCGCCTGAAACCGTTAGAAAGAAAGCTGCTGGAGCGCAAACCTCCTGAGGATAGGCCGAAAAACCTGGACGAGCTAGGTCTCAGAAGGATTCTTTGACTCAGTCCTTCAGATTTCAGAGTCGCAGCATGAATCTAGTCTGACCTAACCTGGACTGCTCAAATTCCCAGCGTGAATTGTACCCATCTCATTAATGGCGTTAGTCTAGTCCGTGATCTTCAAACCATTTGTCTGCTATTTCCCTCACTCTCTCGTAGAGCGGTCCTGTTCCATCCACACCCTCTGCTGTGATTCGAATCTTGTTCATCACCAAAAGAGTTCCCGTTTCGGGGAAGAACTGTACACCCCCTGGCGGGAAAGCCTTCTCAAGCTCTTTGACCAAGCCCTCAAGGCTGATCTCCCTTTCAGCAACAGAGAAGGAAACAATCGAGCTTCCGTAGATGAAGATCCTTGGGATTGGCCCCTTCTTGGTTTCCACATCTGAGAGTACAATGCTGAGGCTGTTCTGATCGATTCCCTTCAAGGTACCGACGTATGTTTCGCCTGCGCTGGTCTTCACTTCGACGGTTGCACCTACGACTGAGGCAAGCTCGCGATTGAAGGCACGCATTGCTGCGACTTCTGACATTCCAATATCACCTTACAATGTAGTCTATGCAGATGACGCGTCTTTCCATGTCGTTTTAAAAGTGATGCTCTAACAAAGGACTGTGGGCTTGCCGCCTGAGAATCACATATTAGCCGTGAGAGGGCGGTGTCCTTGTCAACAACGAGGTGTCTGAATTGGCAACGTCCAAAGTACATTTCTCTCGTAAATTCCTGCGAGAGGAGGTCTTGCCCACACCGTTCTGCCCTGGCTGTGGCAATGGAACAATCGCAAACTCGTTTCTCAAGGCAGTTAGTGATCTAGGTCACGATGACCTAAGCCGTTTCGCATTCGTTTCCGGAATTGGATGCGGAGCATGGATTGTTTCGCCGCACTTTCGTGCGGACACGCTCCATACAGCACATGGGCGTGCGATTGCGGCGGCAACAGGTCTGAAGATTGTCCAACCCGAACTCGAGGTCGTGGTAATCAGTGGCGATGGAGACCTAGCTGCAATTGGGGGAAACCACCTAATTCATGCAGCCCGTCGAAACATGGACTTGACTGTGATATGCTCCAACAACTGGATCTATGGCATGACCGGAGGCCAGGTCGGACCGACCACGTTCAGAGGAGACCGTACATCTACTACCCCATATGGTAACCCTGAACGTCCCTTCGACCTTGCACGCTTGGTGGCTGTTGCTGGAGCAAACTACGTTGCCAGATGGTCAACTGCTCACACCGTTCAGGCTTCCCGAGCGATCAAGACTGCCCTGAAACGCAAAGGATTCTCCTTCATTGAGATGCTATCCCAGTGTCCGGTGGCATATGGCCGGAGAACGGAAGCTGGAACTGCTGTCGATATGCTTGAATGGTTCAAGAAACTCCCAATTCGCAAGAAGGACGACCCGCTGGACTGCAAGACTCCTACGCACAAAGAAATGGACCTAGGAGTCTTTGCCGACAGAGAAGAACAGACGTTCTTGGAATCTCTGAAAGAGGTCTTCGGCAATCTAGAGGGCTGAACAGCCATGAGGAAAGAGATTCGAATCGCAGGCACTGGTGGAATGGGCGTCGTCCTTGCAGGAGTCGTACTAGGGCATGCGGCCGTAGTACATGCAGGACTCGAGGCAGTTCAAACGCAGAGCTACGGTGCGGAGGCAAGAGGGACAGCAGCTAAGAGTGAGATCATAATCAGTGATGAGTCAATTCGATATCCCAAAGTTCGAGAAGCGGATTACAGCCTCTTCATGTCTCAGAAGGCCTTTGATCTGTATCTTAAAGGGGCCAAGAAGGGCAGCATGGTGTTTGTTGACGAGGATCTATGTGACCACAGAGATGCAGAAGACGAATACGAAGTCGTCTGTGTACCAGCCATGAAGAAAGCTGATTCCATGGGAATGCGACTTGCGTCGAACATGGTCATGCTTGGCGTCTTAGTGAAGAAGTCTGGCTTATTTTCCATTGAGAAACTAGAGCTGGCTTTGAAAGACTTGATACGGTCCAATGCTCTCAAGACCGACATTGATGCCATAAGAGCCGGGGCAGCCCTTGTTTAGCCGCCGTGCACTAGTGGCAGCACGACCATCTCATCTCCTTCCTTCAGTTTGGTTTCGAGTCCACCCGTAAGACCAATATCAACCTCATTGCAGAGAATGAGCGCTTCCCGGTCCATTGTTTCAGGGTCTGTCCAAACACTCCTGATGCCCTCCTCTCTGTCGATGAGAGTCTGGAAGTAACTTCGGAGATTTGTTCCTTCATCGACATCTACATGGTATTGTTGGACTCCCATCTGACTGGAGATTGGGCCACGAAACCTAGTTGTGACTCTCATGACGAACGCAGTTTTACCGGTCTGGTCCTCAGATAAAGGAACCGGACCGCACGAGCCCTTCAGATTCCCAGTGAGTAGCTGAACTCTCTGTCCATGTCAGTGTTGCAGAATCACATTCCAAATGATTGCTTCAACACTTCGGGATTGAGTCCTCCAGCCTTGTACGTCTTTCCGTTGGCTATGTCGTTGATGGTTATCTCAGCCGGGCTGAAGAGATGAGGATCGACCTTATAGAAGTCGAACTCGACGCTCTTGAACAGCTTATAGAATGGCTGGCCGTATTGGCTGGAAGCAGAAGATGGTGCTTTCTCAGTCAGTGCGGCGAGGTCATCGTCCTCATCCGGTCTGATGAAGTAGAAAGTTCTCCCGCCGTATAGAATGCAGTCATTAGTGACGCCCATGGCTCTGTTGTCATTCTTAGCAACAGGGCCGATAGGTGCAACTCCATGTCCCGTTCTTATCTTGTCTGGATCAAGCTTAAGCTCATGCAGCTTGTGCACACCAACCTCTACCACTCGCGCGGAAATCTGTACAGAACCCGCGACACAAGCCGTGGGCGTTAGGACACAGTACAGGTCCGAAGTCGATACACCACACTTCTCAGCAATGAACTCAGTGACGAACTCGGCAGGCGGCGTTCTGGTTTCCAGAACAATCACGCCAACTTTCGCCTTGTCCTTGTAATCAAGCTCTTTGTAGAGCTTCTTCTCAACAACAGCGAGAGCTCTTGCTGGCCCAGATCCCATTGCGATGTACTTCCCTTCTTCCTCCTTGATGTCTATTAGCCATCCTGCATACTGGGACCCCATGGTCGCTATCTTCGGATGGTCAGTACTGACGACCACGGCTGGCAGAGTCATATCATCGATGTGCATGTGCGTAACTCTGACCGCGCCTAGCCCTCCTAGACATATCTCTCCGACGAGCCTTCCAGCCTCGATTCCTCCTGGAACCTCAATACCCGCATCAATGAGGGTTGCTCCGTTGCTTTGCTCTGTGACAGCGCAACCGAGCTCGTCCTTCTTGTTCAGCATCTCCTTGACAATCTCAAATGCTTTCTCGTTTACACTTGGATTCATCTTTTCCTCTCCTCAAAGCAAATGTTCGTTCTCAGATCCTCGAAGATAGATCTCCACCTTGGGGTCGCCCTCTGCGAAATCACCCATGAATTTGGCCCATCTCTCATCCTTTGCTGTGTATCCAGCCAGGAAATCTGGCCTTCGAGCCCGTAGATACCTAAGGTAGTAACCAGTGAACTCTCTCTCTGACTTCCCACTAAACTTGTAGGTGGGAAGCAGTGAGTCCATCTTTCCAAGGCAAAGTATCATTCCTTTTGTCGCCTCGACGCCCACACGTTCTGCCATGTCGCCTACCACAATGATGGTGCCCCCCTTCATTCTGACACCTGCCAGTCTATCCACATTGCCTTTCACTGCAATGAAGCCCTTCCGCATATGTGACGCCATCTCTCGTCCCACATTGCCTGCTACGTAGACCCTACCCCCCTTCATTCCATCCGGGCTTCCACGATAGCCTGCACACAGGTAGTCCGCGGCATCTCCTTCAATCTGAATGTTACCTCCCTCCATCTCTGCGGCAGCCCATGGCCCAACGGAGCCCTTGACATGTATCCTGCCAGCAACCATCTCGGCTCCAAGATACATGCCTACATCACCTTCTACAGTGATTCTCCCTCCGTTCATACCCTTGCCGATCATCTTTACTTTCTTCAGACTCCCACTCACTGCAATCTCAGTTTCGTCAGCAGAACTGCCAGCCTCTCCAGAAATATCGAAGAAGTCCTTCAGCTCGAGAGTCTGGTTTCCTTGTAAAACAGGTAGGTTCCCAATCTCAGCAGCACTCTTACCAGCAAAGTGTGACGGAGTTATCGTATCTGCTTCTAGCGGAATGTCTGGCTCTTTGGTCAGCTTCAGATACACGGTCATATGTCAGACCTTCCTAGGGTCGTTTTTGAAAACCTTCCACCTGATAAAAGCTCTGCACAAATTAGCCAGCTTGGCCTGACAACTGGTAGTAACAAAGAAATAGCACAGTGCCGCAGCAATCAACACGACTCTCAGATGCTGTTGTGGTGCGCAAGATGGAGATAAACGGTGTGCCTATTGAGGACACATTTGCAGAAGCATTCGGAATGCACATGAACAGGACTATCATCACAGCCTATAGTCAGGAGTGGGCATACACTACGGCCCTTGAAGCCACAGGCTTCGGGACCTCGGTAATCATGGCGCCTGCAGAGGCCGGAATAGAGTATCTCTTGGGACCAGATGAAACTCCTGACGGCCGTCCGGGGGTGAGAGTCATATTCGCAGTAGGTTCGAAGAAGAAACTTGAGCCTCAGCTCCTTGCCCGACTTGGCCAATGTGTGCTAACAAGTCCTACGGCTTCAGCCTTTGACGACACCCCTAATCCAAAGGACCGATACGTCATTGGCAAGAAGGTTTCACTCTTTGGTGATGGATACCAAGTCAAGAAGGGGCCGATTGATGGAAGAGTTCTGTGGCTCATACCAAGGATGAGTGGCACCTGTGTCATGCAAGACATGTTTGGCCGTGTGAAGGGCGTAGCAGGCGGTAACATCATCTATTGCTGCGAAGACGTCGAGAGTGGAATGAATAGCGGAATGGCAGCAGTAAAGGCGATAGAGAAGGTGGAGGGGGCATACACCCCGTTCCCGGGGGGCCTTGTAGGATCCGGGTCCAAACCCTCTTCTCGATACAAAGTACTCTTTGCCTCCACTAACGAGAAGTTCTGTCCAACGCTACGGGCTCTAGTTCCGGATACTGAGATTCCCAAGGGCAGTGAGTTTGTTCAGGAGATAGTCATCAACGGTCTGACAGAAAGGGATGTCGCCAACGCTATGAAGGTCGCAATCGAAGAGGTCTGCAAATATCCAGGAATTACAAAGATGACAGCTGGCAACTACGGGGGCAAACTCGGACAATTCCAGATTCGTCTACATGATCTGTTTGTCTAGATACGGCTGTGTCTTACTCGCCTACATCATCTTCATGACTTTCTTCGCCTTAGACGCTACTGATCTTATGTCACTCTCGATGTAGGACTGTACGAAGCTCCTTGCTCTTGGCAAGAGATCCACATCTTCTACGAACGATGCCATGGCCTCCACCAAAAAGCCAACACGGTTCCCAGGAAACAGTTCTACCGAACTCAGAAGCTCATCAATTATTCGAGGTGCTGTTTTGGGATAAGCCCTGACCACCTTTGAGAGGGCACGAACCGTATGACCCTGCAGAACAATACTCTTGTCCTGAAGAAATGATGTCATCTTGTCGACAAGAGCTGGAAGTCTTCCGTCCGTGTCAACAGAAGCAAGATTCCCAAGGGCACAGACTGCCTCCCACCGTAACACTGGTGCTTTTGCATCAAGGTTGTCGACGAAGAGCTCGATGCTGGGGTATAGTAGCTCTGGCTTGTCCTCAGATAGAAGGGAGGCGACTTCTGCACATCCACTTTGCACTCTTCGCTCTTCAGACGACAGCCCTTGCAAAATGTCTTCTAGATAATCTAGGGGGTTTGCAGATATGTGAGAGGCATAGAGATCCTTTGGTCTAGTTCCATCCTCCCATTTGCCTTTCAAGAGTGTGTGGATGTCAACCTTTGTCATCTGGCCACGCTCCATGGTCCACTTGGTGACGCTATGAGAAACGTTGCACTGTTTCAGCATTTAGAAGATTGCATTGGAGTCGGTCATTGTCGAAAGCTTTATGTCCGCTCTCAGTGCGGACAGCGAAGTGACAGCCCTCTTTGAGAACTGTCATAATGGATGCCCCAGTAGCTCAGACCGGTTAGATCGCCTCCTTGGTAAGGAGGAGGCCGCGGGACTTCATGGACGTCTGCACCATGGAGCGCGAATTCGAATCCCGCCTGGGGCTCCACATCATCTATGAATCGGTAGTCCTACTCAAATTGATAATAGATGACCTCTGCAATCTTATTTACCGGAACAATGACCCTAGCTTTCTCAGCCTTGTGCCGCGATTTCTCGTCTGCGTCGGCTGGTCTTTCGATCTCGATGTATTCCCTTCCTACGTGTTTGATGACGCCCTCAACCGTCTTGAAGTGCATTTTATCTGCGTTTGCATCTACTACGACCTTCACTAAGACTGCAGCTTCCATGAGATCCTGAAACTTGTTCATCATAGATTCTTCACCTATTTCGTATTCAACTGTGTCAGAAGACTGACTTATAGTTTGGCCAATGTGCGTTGACAGCACTGAATTGGGTCCATATGAGTGGATTGGACAAGTACAGATTGACTGCCCAAGGCGGTGTGGTTTGACTAGCTATGATTGGTAGTCCAGCCTTTCACAATGTGCTCAGTATGAAGGCTACTGGTATTCTTCAGGCGTTCATCACTGCGGAGTCTGGTCAAAGATCTGGACACGAGATACATCCCTATGATCGCTAGGACCAGAATTCCAATAGATAGTCCGATCATGAAGCCCATTACCTCTCCTATAGAGTAGTAGCTTGAAGTTGCTACGAGGATAGCTAGGAGTGACAACGGAATTGTGAGAATTCCAATACCAGTACGAAGCTCGGCCAAATGAGTCCTTTTCTCTGCTTCAATTGTCCTGATTATTGCCAAAGCCGTCGTAAGGTCCAATAGGTCGTGGTTCGAAAAGTCTGATTCCAAGTAGATCACATTCTATCTATGTCTTACGGGTTCGCCTGTTTCGAAGTAGTCTACGAGCCTCTTCAGGCCCCACCAATTCCGAGATTCTCTCAAGGGCCTCGTCTTCATCCAGCTCGTCAAGCCATTTGTCTATTTCTCGTTGGACCCCAGGCGACAGGTCCTTTGCATGCTTCCTAAGTCGACCCTT
>JBHLRV010000007.1:0-15818 GCA_048882205.1 Candidatus Thorarchaeota archaeon
GGAAAGCTGTTGTGTTGGAGAGGCATAACCTCGGGTATTGCTTTGGATAATGGAAATGACTGGTCTTTGCCAAACAGTCACCCAGTATGTCAGACTTGTGTTTGTCAGGTAGGGGTTTCCTGAAACTGTGAGCAATAGACTCCTGCTTCCTACGGAACCAGTAAAGAGGAACTGGAATTGGACAGTGGTCTGGTCGGTTGGTACTCCCAGACCTACGGTTCGGTCTGTTGTTTGGTCGTTGAGTGTGATAGAAGCATCTGGAATTGGCCTTCCGAGCAAATCACGAAGTTCCATCTGGATTTCGGAGTTGGATCCAACGATTATGTGCTCTGGAAGTATGATGCGTAATAAAGCAGGACTGAACATAGTTATGTCGATTTCAAGGAAGGAGAAGGAATAGCGTTCTGTCCCATTGTACTCTACTCTTACCTTGTGTGTACCCAAGTCTAGTTGATGGTCAATGGGTATGTAAAGCTCAGAAACCCCCTGTATGTCAGTTGTGATGGCGCTGACGAATTCTCCATCAATAAGGGCCTCCAATGTAACATTGGGAAGGTCTTTACCTGCGGCATCTACACTCAACTCCAACCAGAGAAGCTCGTTCAGCTCGAACTGAGTCCCGTTGGAGTCTTCAAGATTGATGGTTGTTGGAATCTGCTCTATGTCAATCTCAAAAAGACGTTCGGACCCATTGTGAAAGCTTGTCATGTCGGGTTCATAGACAACTCTTAGTCTGTTTCTACCAAAAGAGCCCCATGACATGTTGCACTCAATGTTGAAACTCACAAAGCCACTATCATTTGTGATACCAACTGCAAGCTGGAGCTCATCCTGATAGACAGCTATCAGCGCATCGGTGATGGCACTATTGTGGTCATCTATCATGCCAACTGTGAAGAGAATCTGATCTTCGGGATGAACGATTGACTGATTGCAGAACACATTCATCTGAGTATTGGAAACAATTATGATTGTCATCCATTGACATGATGGAGCGAGAGAGAGCGTATCATTACCATGGAAAGTCACATTTAACAGCGTAGGGCCCAAAGGATGATTTAATGTGAGATTCCAGTATGCTACCGCCCACCCATTGATGTCAGTTGTTGCAGATTCTATGAACGAGTTCTGTGATTGATCATAGAAACCTAGCCTTTGATCAGGTACAGGATTACCATACGATCCATTCTGGAGTAGTCTTGCGCTGATTGGTACTATCTGTCCTCTGAGGACAGCTGGTTGCTCCTCTGCACTTACGTTAGTTGACCCTGTGAGTGATAATAGAACTGACAATGCGATTGCCAAGATTCCTGCTAGGTAAAGCTTTCTCAGGAGGACACACCTCGGTGGACTTGTGGTAGATGTGTAAGCCGGGTAGGCAATGATTAGATTGCGCCCATGGACAGTGGGGGTAGTTTCTGATTCATCAATGAGTCTGCTTCATCGGTTTTTAATCTCCTATCCATGCCAGTGTTTCTAGATGATTTGCTGGGCAGGTGTCGAGGGGAGTTCAAATGTCGACACGGAATACGAGTAGCTGGTCATGACAGTAGGGACATCGTCTGTGCGTCTTGGTCATTGATGAGGTGATATCGCATGTCCATTGAAAGACTAAGCAAGGAAGATAGTGAAGAA
Organism: Candidatus Thorarchaeota archaeon; assembly: GCA_048882205.1. GTDB lineage: Archaea > Asgardarchaeota > Thorarchaeia > Thorarchaeales > Thorarchaeaceae > SMTZ1-83. Next base: position 1,636 of record JBHLRV010000007.1, read on the forward strand.
GTGACACAATGGAAGGGGTACCCTATACTGCGGCGTGGAACTGAGCTTGCCTGGAAGCTGGGAATCGTCACTTGTACGCTCTACCTTATCGTTGTGTATCTACTTCCGTCATTAGGTCTGATGGGTGCACCATCAATCCCGTTTAAACTCATAATAGAGCTTCTCATCTGCGGTGTGCCCTTGTGTATGGGTAGCCTAGTGGTAGTTGAAAGACTACTTTCTGAACGGGTTTCGATCGCAATAGAAGACGAGCTGCTCGTACTTTGTTTGAAAGACAGGATGATCGCAACTTGCTGTCTTGATATCGCTTCGGTTTCAGGTTCTGTTCGCACTGGAGAGAATGAACGCCCTGAGTATGACACAACTTTCCTATTGGCATTGCGCGCTGGAATGGATGAACGTGTAAGCATGACCTACGAAGCCGGTGTTCTGGGTGGTGCACCATATCTACGCCTTTTCATAACTGGAGCAGGTAGCGGCCCAGATGAAACTGCTGACTTGTTGAAACGAGAGGCTACCAGAGTAGAAGCGATTCTTCTTGCTTCTTTGAGTAATATTGAACTACGCCAGTTGAAAGGTGATGATCTGAGAGAGGCGGCACTAGGACTGATCAATGCAAACCTCGATGGAAGTCATGGACTGTCATTCGCAAAGAGCTCAGTCTGTCTAATGCTGCTTGCTGGAAAGCCTCGTGTCGCACCCTCAACAGAGAAATCTCAGGTAGGCGTGTTCATCTCTACTGCTTTGAAACAACAGTACGATGTGGTATTCTCGTGTGTCTTCTCCAGATCAAAATCTGGTCGAGAACAGAAGAAGATGGAAAGGCAATGGAAGACGATTCGTGAGAAGGAAACGCGAAACGAAGATTCTCTGGCTGATCAGTCCGAGAAGAGGAAACTCGTTCGGCGCTATGAGAAGATCCAAGGAAGTACTGGTTGGTTTGATACAACAGTGCATGTAGTCATAAAAGTAGATGAGTGTCAAAAGATGCAAGAAACTCAAGAGGGAACCCTTGGACTCGTGCATTCAATATGGGGTGATGACGATAAGGTCCTATTGAAACATAGGACAATTGATAGAAAGACCGCATTCCAACTGCTCTTGCGACGCCACATGAAACGAGAGAAGATACATGTTAGCAGGTTGGCGGCCTTTGTCAACACGCCCGTTCAACAACTACCAGTCATTACAGCTTCTCAGACGCCGAACTTTCCTATGCCTGCTAAAGAACTGGTTGAGAACGAATTAGTAATAGGGCAGGCAGTCTTTGGGGGACGAATTCTAAACAATATTGGACTTAAGACAGAATGGTTACGGGAGCATGTGGCTATCCTTGGAGCCACAGGAACTGGAAAGACCACTCTTGTTAAGCATCTTGTCGCAGAGTTAACTAAAGAATCACAGGTGCCTTGGTGGGTGTTCGATATCAAGGGATCAGAGTATCTTGAGCTCTTAGATGTATGTAATAGCGATGTGCTTGTACTTCGACCTGGCGCCGATCCTTCATTCGTCATTGACTTCATGGATTCTGAGAGTGATTCTAAGGAGAGGCATGCACACACTACATTTGCGATTTTGAGAGAGTTATTGAACGAGAGAGGTGCAGCGTCAGAGCTTTCTCCGGCGATGGAGAAGCTTCTGAGAGAAGCAGTTCTCCTTGTTGCCAAGAAGAAGAAGCGGGGGAACTCAATTCAGACATTGATCGAAACCATCTCTCAACTCGCTGGAAAGGATCGAACCGGGCAGATGACACGAGATGCCTTGATGAATCGTCTAGAAGTGCTATCTCGGGAGCCACTTGGTTCAATACTGGGTGGTGGACCCAAAGCAGTAAGAATTTCCGAATTAATGGGCACATGTGTGATTCTTGATTTACAGTATGTTGCGCGGGTAGGGGGGATGGATGCCGCCAGATTGTTGTATAATCTAATTGCAAAGCGTATATTCGATTTCGCCATGCAAAGAGGCGTAAGACCCGGTCTCCATCATGTTGTAGTTCTCGAGGAGGCCAGCAATCTGGTTCCAGAGAGTTACACCAGACATTCTGCAGCAGACATCACAACAGGTGAGTCCATGGTAATGCTACAAAGAGCAACAGGACAAGGAGTTGTCGTCGTTTCTACTAGGCCCAACGTGTCCTCCAACATACTCGCGAACACGGCTACTAAGATCACATTTCGTCTGCCATATGATGGTCCCGTGGGTGCAAGATTCATGTCTCTCGATAAGAATCAGGAACGATATCTGAAAACCTTGAAACGTGGCAGGGCCTTGATTGTAATGCCTGGCATCGAGGCTTTCGAGCTAGCCACCAGTCCCTTCGACGTTTCCACGTATACTCACCGATTAGACAAAAGAAACGCTACCATAGAGTACGGGGCTTCACGGAGCGATCCGCACGGGAAACTGCCCGGCAAAGAGTTAGAAGAGTTGTCTGATAGAACCAACGACAAGAATGCTGATGCCATTTCATTTAGAGGATTGAAATCAGAGCGGCCTGTCGGTGCAGTGTTTGATAGGCTCGGAGAGCTTGGATCACACGTTGTTGCATTTCTTGCATCAAGGAGCATGGCTACTCAAATGGAAATACAAGGACTTCTAAAATCAATAGATCCCAGAATAGAAGATGAGGACATAGATGAAGTCATACGGGACCTTGTTTCTCTGGGAACCGTTGATAGAGAGGCCCTTGCTCTTGTCCCTGGGGGATTCTTGTTCACTCTGCCAGGCCGTTGTCTTGATGCGGTGAGAGAAGCAATTGCCGACTATATAGTCTACCGACTCGGGTCAACTGAGATAACACTCGAACGAAGTAAGACTGGTCGTCCGGATATCGTAGTTGACGATAAGGCGATTCTGATACTTCCTGAACATCTGAAAGCGTCCTCAATGGAAACAATCCTTGATGAAATTAGAGAATGCATGGCAAATCTGGGAAACAATGTGACCAAGCTGGCTGTGATTGTTAGAGGTAGTGTTGCAGCAGCTAGGCTCAGAGAGATCATGGATAGTAGAGAAGACTTTGATGCGGTAACAACAATATCGGCCTTCCCGACTTCTCTTGATGCAATGATTGAGGGTTTGCATCTCCAGACATTGGGGAACACGGATGCGAAGTCATTCAAGACTCAAAGAAACTTAGATGATGCTTCACCTGAAACTGGACAGGCGGACTTGATTGGAGCTATGCACGACGTCGGAACAGCTACTAACCGGGCGATTCAAATGCGTCTGTGGTTTCAATTGATTCAGGATTTTGTCGGACTGTCGGATGGGCATGTACAGTGGAATGTTCTGTTGGATTTCATCGAAACGACTGCATTACAGTCTCTCAAGAGTCAGTCAGCTCCATTGAGTGTTGAAGAAGGAAAACGGGCTCTGACTGAATTGTTAGCTGATGAAGTCCTCATTGCTTTACGTGTGGGTGAGAGATTAGAGTTTGTGAATCTTCACAAGGGCCTCTGGATTGTCAACTCGGCCATGCTTGAGGAGTTTAAGGTATCTGTCATAGATGCCTTGAGAAAGGATCTTCGCAATCAGCAGGGTAGGGTTAAGCGAAACCATGGTTACTATGACCTGTGTTGTAATGGTGTTTCGTATGTAGTGTTTCCAAACCAGCAACAACTCAATACTGTACTTCACCTTCACAACAATATCGCATGTAGAACGTGTGAATCAACTCGGATAGTCTGTGTATTGACTGCTGCCGAATACCTCGATGAGAGCATAGCAATGCCGAAAAACGTCCAGCTTTATGACTTCTCAGAGTATCTCTCAGTCACCGCTCCGACAGGCTAGTGGGTCTTCTTGGCCATTTGGGATTCCTTCGGAAGTCAGATTTGGATTCTTGTGCATACTGTGGGTTTGCCCAAGAGTAGATCGGAAAGACGACCCGGAACTCCAAGATTGAAGATTGCTATGTCAATACCTTGTCCAGTCAATGTGAATATCTCGCCAAGCTTCTTTTCCATTCCTCCGGTAACATCGGTGACTGAAGAGGGACCTGTCCTCGCAAGGATTGCCTCTCTTCTTGAAAGGTCTATTGTGTCAATGTGAGCAGCTCCCGAATTGGCTCGGGGGTCCTCCTCAAAGATTCCGTCTACGTCAGTCCCAAGGTAGAGTGCCTTTGCTTTCATTTCTCGTGCGAGATAGACTGCAATTGTGTCACCACTAAGTATTGATGCCCCACGAACATCGTCAAAGCAGACATCACCATGCATCACTGTGACAAGTTCAGAGTCAAGCGTCTTCCGGATTATCTCGGTTGTGAAGTCTGCGATTTCGCTATCATGTAGTATTGTCATGGTAAAAGGAGACAATACAACTGCCCTAACTCCCTCCCTGTTCAGGGCATGCTCGACCTCAAGAGACAACATAGTCATATTGTGGCGGATTGATGGGACTCCTCTCAGTAGGTGGTCCCTAGGTGTTGAGCTATTTCCGAAACCATGATTGTGAGCAGCTTGATGTCCATGGGCGCCTCCTCCAAGGACTAGAATCAATTCACCAGTATGGGATCCAAGTTCACGTGCAATGCGGTAAAGGTTCTCTTTGTCAACGCTTGGTGGCGAAGAGTCCTTATGCGTAATGACAGATCCTCCCAACTTTACAACCGTGAGATTATTCAAATCTGACACTTGTTCGCGTTGTATTCTGTGTCCTTATGGACGTTGTCGTTGATGTTGCCAGGGCATTCTCGGCTAACACATAAGACAACCTTTTTATCCGGTTCCAATTCCGTTGCGATGTCCAGCTTATTCATGGGGCTGAACTCATTATGACCCAGAAAGCACGGATTAGACTGTCAAGCACAAGCACCGAGCATCTAGATGGTGTTTGTAGCCAAATCAAGCGAATCACTCGCAAGACAGGAGTCCGTATGTCTGGTCCAATTCCACTACCCACGAGAAGAATGGTCATTCCTACTCGAAAGACTCCTTGTGGACAGGGCTCTGAGTCTTGGGACAAGTGGGAGATGAGAGTTCACAAACGGCTTATTGATATTGATGCGGATGAAAGAGCAATTCGGCAGATCATGAGAGTACGAATCCCGGACTCGGTCTATATTGAGATTGAACTTACGGGTTGAAATCTGACTGAAAGCGAAACCCTTTTTGTACATACGCTAATGTTGTTTGTCCATAGTAAGAACTAGGAGTCCATAGAATACATGTGTGGTATCATCGGCGTTGTCCAGAAACGTGGTCAAGTTGCCCCATTCTTGCACCAAGCATTGAAACGTTTGGAGTATAGAGGGTATGACTCAGTCGGTATGACGACCATATCCAATGGGCTGCTTCATATGAAGAAGGACAAGGGTAAGATCGAAGAGGTTCACAAGAAGCTCAATCTTGATGAGATGCCGGGGAGTATAGGGATTGGGCACACTCGATGGGCCACTCACGGAGCTCCCTCCCAGTACAATGCACATCCACACTTTGACTGTAGCAATGAGATTGCAGTTGTTCATAATGGGGTTATTGACAACTTCCTAGAACTCAGAGAAGAGCTAGGTTCGAAAGGACACAAGTTCAGCTCTGAAACGGATACCGAAGTGATTCCTCACATGCTTGAGGACTGTATTTCAGACGGAATGAGCCTTACTGAAGCTCTCACCGAAGTCACGCATCGAATTGAAGGTACCTATGCAATAGTTGCAATGACAGCAAAACAAGATGGTAGGATAGTATGCACTCGCGATGGCAATCCGTTGGTGATTGGAAAACGGGAAGGGGCCACGTACGTGTCCTCAGATATTCCTGCATTCTTGCCGATGACCAAGGATATGATACTACTCCTCGACGGTGAAGTGGCGACCCTGACAACGGAGGGGGTTGAAATTCGGAAGCTCTCCAACGGAGTAGAGGTGGAGAGAGAAACAATTGAGATTAGCTGGACTGCAGACCAAGCTCAGAAAGGTGGATTTCCTCATTTCATGTTAAAGGAGATACATGAGCAACCGGATGCAATAAGGAATACTCTTAGACTTCGGCCGGAAGTCCTTCAAGAAGCAGCTAAGATAATTCGTGAAGCGAGGAAAGTTTACTTTCTCGCCATGGGTACTTCTGGATATGCGGCCATTGCAGGGAAACACATGTTTGCCTCACTTGCTGGCGTCCTTCCAAACTTCGAGCTTGCTAGTGACTTTCCCGACACTGTATACAATGCTTTGTCTGAAGAGGACTGCGTAGTTGCAATCACACAGTCCGGGGAAACAACAGATACGATGATGGCAGTGAAGTATGCGAAGACCTTCGGCGCAAAAGTAATAGCTCTTACGAATGTTGTTGGTAGTTCCATAACACGGATTGCAGATCATACATTAATCACTCAGGCCGGACCAGAGATTGGAGTAGCTGCCACAAAGACCTTCATGGTGCAGCTGACTGCACTTGCTCAGACGGCATTAGTGCTCAGTGAGCTTTCTGGCTTTCTTGAGAAAGAAGTAATCGAAGCGAAACGCAGATTCTTGGAAACAATGCCGGACATAGTATCTGAAGTCATCTCGAGAAATGAGGAACGAGCTCGACGTTTGGCTGGACTTCTGTATGACCAACCTAGCCTGCTGTTCTTGGGAAGAGGGATCTCCCAGGCTACAGCTGAAGAGGGTGCCCTCAAGCTCAAGGAGATATCATATAATCATGCAGAAGCATATTCAGCAGGTCAATCGAAGCATGGACCCATAGCGCTTGTTCGAGACAAGTATCCTGTGTTCTTCATAGCGCCTAGGGATGAAACCAGAAACAGGATAATCGGCAATATTATGGAGATGAAAGCACGCGGGGCATCGATCATTTCCGTGACAGAGAGAAGTGATGAAGAACTCAAGAGTCTATCGGACCATTGGTTCGCGATTCCTGATGGGATTGAGCCAGAATTCTCCACGATGCCCTATGTGGTGCCTCTTCAGCTCTTCAGCTATTATATGGCACGAAGGAAAGGACTTGACCCCGACAAACCTCGCAATCTGGCAAAGTCAGTGACTGTTCTCTAGGGACCTTAAATTTGAACTTGGAGAAACAGTCCATGTGTGAAACCAATGCAGGGTGAGTTTCTCAGTCCTATAGCGGACTTTGCCAATCTTATAGCTACATACTTTGGAGAGATCTGGGAGTTTCTGATATTCATTGGCAGAGTGTCTGCTGCAATCGTTGTGTTGATTGGGGCAATTCTTTGGTTTACTGAAACTAACACCAAGAGAGGCAAAGGTTTGGTCATGAGCGGCATCCTTCTTGCCATCATAGTTCAGTATTTTGTGACATACCCCCCAGTCTTTGGTGTAGGCTGACATTGAGAGTGCCTAGAGAAGTTCCCTAACAATGGTCTGTAATGAGTCTACAAACCGGTCGATGTCTGAAGTTGAGTTGTATGCATGTAGAGATGCTTGAATAATCCCTTCTTCAGAAATTGGCTTAATGAGTGGATGAGCACATACTAGTCCGCTTCGTACAGCAATGTTTGAGTCATCAAGAAAGAGTGCGACCTCGTGACAGTTCATTCCATTCTCGACTCCAACATTGAATCCTACGATTGTGTTGTTTCTGTCCTGATTACCATAGATAGTCAGGGTTTCTATCTCACTTAGGCGTTCTATCATATAGGACGAGATTTCATTCATGTGCCTGGCAAGGCCCCGAGCCTGCAAGCCTCGTAGATATTCCAGTGATGCTCCTAGTCCAGCAATGGCAGGTAGATTTAGCATTCCTGACTCGAATTTGTCAGGTTGAAATGCGAGTTCGAAAGACCCATGCATGACATCTGCAACTGCCGAACCCCCAAGTATGCCTGGCCGATGGTCCTCTCCTAATGACTTGTCAATCCACTGAATGACCAGACCTGGGGGTGCCATTAGTCCAATGTTGGCCGAGAACAGGATGACATCCGCGTCAAGGACATTAGGCTTCATCTCGGAAACTCCTACTGACTGCGTTGCGTCTGTAAGTAGTAGTGCACCACTTTCATGTGATACTTCAGCAATCTGAGGAATGGGGTTTCTTGTTCCGATACCTACAGCGACATGGTTCACAGCAACAATTCCAGTTGTGTCATCTACAGTCCGTTCAAGACTCTCGATGTCTAAGTTGCCCTGATCGTCAACTGGAACCAGTTGCACATCGAGATTGAAGAGCTCAGCTGCTCTTAGAAGCGCAACCATTACAGAGTGCTCTTCGCTCTGAGCGATGATCATCTTGTTCTTCTTGGTTCCTTTCCAATCAAAACCGTATGCCAGTGATGCAGCGGCCGTGGGAATGGACTTCTGAAAGGAAATCTGGGATTTATCAGTATCAAGGAAATTGGCTAGCGAGTTGCGAACATCCTCGACCATGGTGCTTGCATGTACAGCTAGGTGATGAGCTCCACGTCGTGTTGATGAGACTGTGTTTCTGAGGAACTCGCTTGTGGCATCCACCGCAGCTCTTGGAACTAGAGAAGTGCTTGCAGAGTCGAGGTATACAAGTTGGGGTTCGGTTTCGAATATACTGAAATCAGGTCTTATGTTCAATTCCGGAGTCATAATGTATTGTTACCTGAGGGGAGGGGTCTCTTTAATTGTTGGCCTCGTGTCTACATTCTTGTGAAGTCGCTAAGCTCTCAACCCATTGAGGGTTATTTCGTTGTAGCTGATGAGGCTCTCGTGTTTGAAGTCAAGGGAGTTGTACATCCTGCCGATCGATTGATTGCATATCTTAGATACATCCCTGATAACGATGGAAACCGTCAATCAAAAGATGGCACAAGGTTCAGCAAGATATACGGATTGAAGGATCGTGAACAGTATCTACGTGAGAAGTACCCAGAGTATCTGTGGTCAGACAAGAAGCGTGGACGAGTATTCCAATCAGTCCCCTTTGATTGTATTGATTATGTCTTAAGTCCCATTGATGGTCTGCGTCAACTTAGAGACCTTGGAGCGCATCTGACTCATCTCGAAGAGGCGTCCCGTGTCCTTGCTCAAGTGTTTGTTGAACATGCTCGCATAGATTGGTCTGACATCGGTCTCACGGGATCTCAGCTTGTTGGTCTTAGCACCGCTGACTCCGATATCGACCTCGTCGTATATGGTTCAGGACCAAGCAGAAGACTTCACTCCGTCTTGAAATATGACGTTGATCAACTACCGGGTATTCGCCGGTACAGTGATGAGCGGCTTGAGAAACATGTGGAGTTCAGATGGATGACCCTTAGTAAATGGAGGTCTGTATTACAGGTAATAGAGTCCAAGAAAGCCTTCCAGGGCGTGTTTAACTCAATCGATTTCTTCGTGAGAGCTGTGAAACTGCCAAGAGAGATGGACTATCGCTATGAGGACCTCACTGTCAGAAGCCAAGGTATTCAAGAAACAAGATGTTTAGTGATAGATGATTCCAATTCGATCTTCACTCCGTGCATCTATCTTGTGCAATGTGATGAGTCACCAGACGTCAAGAGATTGATCAGCTATCGTGGCCGTTTTGCTGAACATGCCTCTAGTGGTTCTTATGTTAGAGCAAGAGGTCGACTTGAGGTGGTTGACAATAACAGTAGTGGTGAAAGCTATCACCAGCTCGTACTTGGAGAGAATCCCGAAGACTATCTGCTACCAGTCTAAGTCAGGCATCGTTGACAGATTCACGACTTTACACGATTTCACAGCCAATTCGTGTGAATGGCGCCCTTTTTGTGAATGGTCCACGCAAAACGGACCTCAAATCAGTCCGTGTGCAATGAAGGGACCCCATAAAGGTCCGTAGTCATGTGAATGGTGCCACCCCTTGGTTTCCAGTGGAACGGGATAACTAGAGATATGAAATGCTTGTTGAGTCATTCACAATTTAGATAGGTTGGTGAACAGGACAAGAACTGGAGAATAGCCTAATTTCTTGATTTAGAGGCGTCATAAGTCTTCTTTTGTGCTTTAAGGGGTTCACAAGCTGCCAGCACAGTTATAGCATAATGGACGTGTTCTGAATGCCTACAGACGCATTATGTAGCCGTTACCATGGTATTGGCAATTCACATACTCACACTTATTTGAGAAATGAATTCAGATACTTGTGAACACGGCGCTATGCAGTGAGCGGACTGAAAGTAAACAAGGAACCGGGTGAATACTTTGAAGACCGAAGAGAGAACTGGGTATCTGTACGAGTTCACATACAACTCCGGCCCGGGTCTAAGAGAGATCTTCCAGTGCAAGTACGTGAAACCTGACGAGGCCTTGACAAGATTCCGAAGAATTCTGTCCCTCACAGAAGAGCCGTTTGATTTCAGAATTGTAGTACGTGACGAGTCCAAGAGAGAAGAGTCTAGCTTCCAAGTCGAAGGCGGCAGCATAAAGGAGATGTTCGAGAAATTCAAAGTCTTTCTGGAAGCGAGCACGGGTCATTCCTTTGCTCCAGAGAAGGAAGAGGTAGTTGATGCTGGGATTGAAGAGATTAGCTATGAGTCAATGAGTAGCTATGAAAAGATGCACATTGTGATATATGCGTCCTTTAAGCACGGGAAGTTCTCTTCCTTGGATGTTGCTGAGATTTATCAAGCAACCTTCAATGATGAATTGCCAAAGAGTACTGCCTCTACGTACCTGGCCCGAATGTGGAATGATGGAAAGGGACATCTTGAGAGATATGGGAATCGTTCGGGCTATACGTATCGACTCAAGACTGAGATTTCAGAAGTCCAGAAGGAAGCTGAGAGAGCCGAGGGAATTCTTGCTTCTATCCAGCTTCACGTAGGAAAGTAGCTTCCGACAGTGGTCAGTTCTCAGATAGCAGAGTCACACTTTCTTCCAGTTTGATATCTAGGTTCTCGAGCTCGTTGAGAATTGGTTCATAAAGCTCTGGCATTACTGGCCGCTGAACTCCTGTTAGAGTAATCAATCCGTCAAGTATCATCTTGGTCGCAATGGCTACAGGTAATGCAACGGTTCTGGACATTGAGCTATCGCCGTTGGGTATGCCATAGTCAATCATTGTCGAGGTGATCTTTTCCTTTCGGTCTGAGTACTCAGCAATGAACTCATGGTGCATGACAATCATGTCTCTTTCGCCAGGAGCATATTGCAGCTTCTCTTCAAACAGATAGCAGAGTATGTCCAGATGTGTATTGATGCCTGAAGGAATGTTCTCAGTCTTGAACAGTCCAAGCCAATCAAGACGGGAAGTTATCGGATCATCGCTCTTGAGACCAATCGCCTCTGAAACGGCCTCTGTAAGTTCCAATTCCTTGGAGTCTACCAGTTCATACATCATATCAGCAAAGGTCATCCCATCAAAGCTCCGTTCGTCAAGTGACAAGAGGCCGAGATCCGCAATCTTCTTGAGTGTGCTACACCAGCCAAGATTCCTGAATGTGCCTCGTAGCATAGTGTTCGTTTCAGGAATGGCGTATGTATCAATGAATGACATGCTGTCACGATTGGGATATCCCTCGAACTTGCCCATTCCAGGAACCTCCATTATCTCATAGTTGTCGAAGAGCTCGGGTCCCGGAATCCTGACTTCTTTCCCATCTCGAAGAAAGTGAGCATCATTTCGACCAGCGAGTAGAACTCCTCTGGGACTCCAGGACAACTTGTATCCAAATGGATTATTGTTGGCCTCTGGAGCAGGAAGGCCACCTGTGAAGGAGGTGAAGCTGTTTATCTTTCCGCCTTGATTGTGCACATGATCAATGATTTTCATGGCACTCATATGGTCAATCCCAGGATCCACGCCACACTCGTTCAAAATGAGAATCCCCGCTGTCTTGGCGGCCTCGTCTAGTCCCTGCATTTCCTCTGAGATGTATGATGTAGTGCAGAATGGTTTACCATAGTTGATTGCCACTTTTGCGGCTTTGACATGGTAGGTGTATGGGAGAAGTGAGCAGATCAAGTCAGACTCGGCTGTTAGTTTGTCAAGAAAACTGTCATCAGTCTTGATATTAAAGACTGTAGCTTTAGCGTTCTTACAGCCTGTGATGAGTCGATCTGCTTTGCTTTTCGTTCTGCTTGCAACTGTGACATGGAATCCGTGATCACTGAGATATTGTACATAGGGACGGGCTACAAGGCCTGCACCAAGACAGAGTACATTCTTCATAGTCAGTTCTCCTTTGCTGTCAGATATTGATCCAGATACTTGTAGTCTTCCGTGAGTTCTCCCTGATATACAATCACTGCGTTCTTGAGCTCTCTGGGAAGGTCAAGCACTTCGAAGGGGGCTTTGAAGTCTGCTTTTGCAAGCGCAGGTACAAAGTCCAAAAGCGTTTCGCTAAATGATGTGGAAGACTCGCGTGGGAGTTCGCATGGAAGATTATCGACAGCCATTACTACAGGACCATCACCAGACACACCAAGTTCTGCCCGGTCTTCATCTACAATGTATGTGAACGCTGGGGTTCCGGGATTGGTGGTTTGAGTAGTGAACTGTATTGCTCCTCCCACATCGCACGAGATGTCACCTATCACCTCGAGTTTGCGACTCTTCTTGTGCCAGTGTTCCTGGATGAAGGACTTTGTCACAAGGCGTGGATACTTATCAGCCCAGTAGATGCAATTCAGAAGTATCGAGAGATAGGGAACGTACTTGTGAAAGACTCCCCGGTATTTTGTTGAGCCATTCTTATAGTAGTCCTGGAGAATGAAGTCTTCTGTAGGATCCTTCGGTTCTACCATATGTTCTTCTTTGAAGACGCACTTGTACAGGATGTTGTCCTTTGGATTGGGGATCTCAGAGATATGTTCTGGCTGAATTTCTTCATGAGGAAGTAGGTCAAACATTTCTTGTGCACCGCGTGATGCATTCCCGTAACCTGCGAAGCCCACAATGAATGGAATCATATGTTTGGGCAGGCCTCCATCAGTAATCCGGCGACCCAGATGCTGAAATTCCTCCTTCAGTTCGGCAAGATTCTTTGCTTGCAGGGTAGGTTTCATTCCGGAGAAAGGGTTTGGCGTAATCTCCTTGAGGTCAAGACGGTTTCCCAGAACTCGAAATGTGTCTGAGATTCCAGCCATGCCAGCCCAGTTACCGAAGAAGATTAGCCTTCGACCCTTTTCGTCGACGACTCGTTCATAGTCTATTAGAGTAGCACCCACATCCAAGATTCTCTTCAGCATGGGCATGTTTTGCTTCTGCCCCTTGATCGTGTGACTGAAGAAGATGTAGACCGTGTTCTTCTCGAAGAAGTCTGATGGCATCTCCTTGATTCCAAGAATGACTGGAATGTTTCTTCCCTTTAGTTGGCCAACCTCAGCTCCAACTTCTTTGAACTCGTTAGTGTCAAATGCTCTTTGATCACTGGGTTCAATAATGAATTGAATTCGGTGTTTCTTGGATAGCTCCATGATATGTTTGGGTACAACAGGCACTCTTGTTTCGAAGGCTTTCTCTTCTTGTCGAAGACCAACAATGTTCATGAGGTTTCCTCCTTCTGGGTTGTTGATGTGTGTCTGGAGGTGGCTCGCGGGGGATTCATCGTCCGCTTTAACCTTTCCATCTCATACTCGGTATTACTCGGTCTGAAAATGAGAACATGTGTTCCAGTATGTGGTTGTCAGAATTGTCGTCGCACTTTCTCTATCTCTATGATTGCAAGCGGGCTCGCCAGACCAATGCGCGTAGAGTGTCTTTCACCAAAGAGCTCCATGGTTATGTCTACTCTTGGAAGACAAGAAGTGGGATTCGCCAGAAGAAGAAGCCAGGGTTGATTGATAAATGTGAAGGTGCTCAAGCGGTTGCTGACTCTGCAATTTTAGTGCCTGGAGAGTTCAAGCCGATCTTCGATCAGTTCTTCTTGTCCTACGTGGATATTCTACTTCTGAAAGTCTACGAGGTAATTGGTGAGGTGCTGTGGTAGTTAGAACACGTGTTCCAACACCTATGGACCCCTTGGTTTCCAGTAGAAATTCAATTGAGCTATGATGCGATTAGAAATCAGAAAATATAAATAGCTGTTTCTGAAGCTGTGGTACATCTCCATTTTATTTAGCTATTATATAAGTCGCTGAAAAACTCCATAGATCATCTCCACTGGAAATGAAGGGGTGTTGTCCTATAATATCTGAGTATGACTGGGGCATTACTTGAACACGTGTTCCATATCCCTATGATAATATTTGTAATACAGAAGTTCGATAGTATTCATGGGAACTAGGTTTCATCATCCAATACCACAAGGTTGATACATGATACACTCTCCCCGTCGTTTCGTACCAAGAC
>JBHLRV010000008.1:0-15817 GCA_048882205.1 Candidatus Thorarchaeota archaeon
CAACTTGGCTGATTGTTGATGAGGCTCATACCCTCGTTCCGAAATCAGGAAGCACACCGGCCAAAGATGCAATTGTTGGCTATGCCAAGCTAGGACGTAGGTTTGGATGCAGCCTTGTGCTCTGTACACAACAACCCTCGGCAGTTGCGGATGAAGCAATCTCCCAAGCTGACATCATAGTCACACATTCCCTCTCTCACGATTCCGACATAAGAGCTCTCCAACAGAGGGCGCCTGCTGTGATGCCGGAAACGTTTCGTGACAAGGTGTTCATCAGCAGTCTTCCTCGCGGAGTTGCTCTAGTCTTCGACCAGACTACTGAGAACAAACGCGGCTTCATGATACAAGTTCGTCCTCGTATCTCGCAACACGGTGGAACGGACAGACTGTCAGCACTCTTTGAGGCTGTGAGATTGACAGTCCCAGAAGATCCACACCTAGAGGAAGCAGCTCCGTCAGGAGTGGAAGTGGATGCTGAGCCGGAGGCCTTCGAGGAGTTCATAGAGGAGATGCCTGAAGTTCCTCGACCCCCACTGAAACTCAGCAAGGAGGACTGGGAGCTTCTGGATACTTGGATGAGAGAGTATATTCAGACGCTATCTGAGCGACAGATTCAGGAGTTCGACCTGACTGAGGAAGCGTCTCCTAGAGAAGAAGAGCCCGTTACCACCACTCTAGAGTGGGAGCTGCCTGAGGTCGAACCATTCGAAGAATACGCCCCTGCTTTGATTGACGGAAGTGAAGTGTCGATCCGCCGCTTCGGTCCCATCTCAGAGTCGCTCCTTAGCAAGGCAATCACTCGTAAGGTGCTCTATTCTCCTGTCACGCACGAGTTTCTCTTTGGGACTAAGACACTACACAGAGAAACCAGTGCCATTCTGAAGCGCGACATAGAGCCCCATCTCTTGTTTGAGGCGGTTGTCAAAGCTCTCAGTGAATCTGGTATGACAATCGACTCAATCGACCATGGTGATGGTTTCTCCTTTGTTCTGCTGCAAAAAGCGGACATTCGCGCTGCTCTCTCAGGTGGGGCAAGTGGATCGCTCACATGCGTATCTGCAGTTCTTGTGGGAAGCAATCGCAAGGAAGTTGCAGTCATCTCATCCCAACTGGCCAACCTTGCAGACTAGAGTATCGAAGCCCAAGTACGCCCTAAAACTACTCTTATAAGCGAGTATAATGTCTGGCCTTAAGGTGCATTGAATGAGCAAGGAAGGCGTCAAGTCACCTGTGAACATCAAGCTTGCATCGATGATGGAACTTGCAAGGATGCTCGTTTCATCTTCACAGAGGGACCGTCCCGCAAGCATGCTCTACTTCGAACATGAGGGCAAACATATCTATGGAACGCTTATCTCACATCACGGATTTTTCGAAGCGTATGGGCTCCCGTTGTGGGTATATGCCGAAGGCGACGGCCCACCGGACGAGGGCAGCTTTCTCTCGTACACGAGCAGAGAGAAGGAGGAAATCAGATTCGTCAAGACTGTAGAGGCGGAGCCAAGGGTGGCATATCTCCCGATTATCAGACTTGCTGAGAAGCTGGAGATTCTCGACCTGTAGTTCATCATCGGTCTTTTGTGGACCAGAATGTGGATTCCTCTTTGAGCCACTTCTTCAGGTCCTCCACGATGAGGCCATGGTCGAAGGCCAAGTCCTCTACATCAACTGATTCTAGGTCTACCCAGGATGCGGCCGCTGCATCGTCACCACCCTGCGGTTCCCCGCTCAACGATCGAGCAACAAATACGGAGGTCAGCGTGTGGCCTCTTGGGTCTCTGTCATGTGCACTATAGACTCCCAGAACGGCTTCTAGCTTCACCAACATCGAGGTTTCTTCAAAGACCTCCCTGAGCGCAGCACTTTCAACCGTTTCGCCATACTCCACAAATCCTCCGGGCAAGGCCCAACGACCTCTGAAAGGTTCCCGACCTCTCTTGACCAAGACGATGCGTTGCCCATCAGTAACAGCTATGTCTACTGCCGAGGCAGGTTTCTTCTCCACGCTAGTACATCTCCCTCGAGGATGCTCTAGCAAAACTCGCTAGGCTGACCACTGCGAAGATGAGGAACGCCAGCCAGATTATCAGAGTGATAAGGAGAAGGTTGGTCTTGAAGAACAGCTCTACCACCAAGAACATTCCTACGACTATGATGTTTGAGGGACCCCCAAGTGTACTGTTGTCTTGAACACCCGTTCTGAACCTCACGAGAATCATCAATGCGACAATTGAGAGTGATATCCAGTTGATGCCGTTCGTGAAGACCCAAGACTGATCTAGGAACTGGAGTTGTCCAAAAGGAGTATCTATCGGCGGGAGATACACATACAGAAAGATTAGGAAGAGAATGAGCTCCCCGACCCTGATCATTCTCGTGGGTGTCCGAGTGTAGACTGTGCCATAGAGACCCTTGTCGTACTCCTTAGCAGCAAAGAACACAAAGTAAACCGGAGCTCCGAAGCTCAATGCGTTCACCAGACACTGTGCAAATCCATAAACAACTCGGAGCCAGTAGCCTTCCCAACTTCCAAGCACCGCATTCCAAACTTCAAGATATCTAGGTATGAATTCAATTGTTATTATGATTGGAACTATGCAAAGGACAATTCCCATCAGAACTGCCAGAGCAGCGGCAGCCCTCCCTCCTCCGAACTTACCAACGCCAATCCTGTAGAACACAGTTCCTGCGACGAACAGGCCTGAAACAATCGCAAGAGGAGCAGCAACCATTGGCAAAATGAAGAATGTCACGACGAAGGCTGCATTGAATCCATAGAAGACACGCCACCTGAGAGGCACAGCATCTGTGGTTTCGTCCATCAGATGAACTGTGTTTGCCAACCTGTACCGGCTGTAGTATATGATGCCTATCCACGGCGCAGAGAACACGCTAGGGACAACCAAGTAGTGGTACCACCAGTTCAAGACCGGATCTGTGAAAGGCGCTAGCTGGAATGGTAGGAACATCATCAGTAAGAAGAAGTAGGCTGGACCCACCACCCCCAAAACCACGACTGTCAGTCGCGTCATCAACCAGTCCGGACTCAACTTGTGCTCTCCAAGCTGAACGAGGCGTGCATTTCATATAAGTGGTATGAGGACAGGTATGATGTGGAGTTGGAGAGCTGTGGTAGATCAGGTCTATGCGAGGAAGCTCCAAGCGGCAACGTTCGTGAGAAAGAGTCGACTGATTGTTGGACTTGACATAGTATCTCAGATGCATGGGAAGAATCGAAAGGAGCAGAAGGCCGAGAAGGACCGAGTGGAACAGGAGGCATTGGATATAGTGAAGGCCACTGCGGAACACGCAATTGCCTTCAAGATCAACAGACAGCTAGTTCTCCCACTCGGACTCTTTGATAGGATTCCTAGAATCGTGGAAGCAATCCACGATGAAGGTCTTACTGCAATCATGGACTGCAAAATCAACGATATTGGAAACACCAATGCCCACATAGCAAGGTACTACTTTGATGCCGGATTTGATGCTCTGATCGTCAATCCCTTCGTCGGCTGGGAGGACGGAATGGACTCCGTATTTGAGATTGCGAGAAATCGGCAGCGTGGATTAATCACACTGTGCTACATGTCGCACCCAGGTGCGAGTGAGGGTTATGGACTAGAAATCAACCTTGACAAGAAGACACGCGAACCTCTCTATCTGTCCTTTGCACGTCGGGCCAATCGATGGGGAAGCGACGGAGTCATTGTAGGGGCAACTTTTCCAGAGAAGATTGAAGAAGTCCGAAAGGTCCTGAATAGCGAGATACCGATTCTGAGTCCAGGTGTCGGCGCTCAGGGTGGAGCGGCCAAAGAGGCAATTGAAGCCGGTGCGTCCTATGTCATAGTTGCCAGGTCTATCGTCAATGCTGACCATCCGGGAAGCGTTGCAGCATCAATCGCGGCCGAAACGCAATAGACAGCAGACTCGCCTGCTGTCGCATCTCGATTCGTGCTCACCTAGAGCGCACATTTGTGTACATCATGGACCAAGATGGAACGTCCTAAGAGTCCATTTCTAAGAAACAGATAAAGGGCAAACAAAGCATTATCCTGTCGTGAATGTACACTCCTGTACATGATCAGCGCATCCGGGCCGGGTGGTGGGCCACCAGCAGACTCGGGGAGCGAGAACTGATGGATATCAACTCAGGTTATAGTTTTGCGACTTGGACGTCCTTTATTGAGGAGTCCCAAATCAGAGCTCTTCTCAAATACAAGGTGCAGTTCTACTTCGCGGGTGGATTGCCTGGTATCATGCCAACAGAGATCTTCGGGCAGATAATGAAGGATCTGGGTCAGACATACCAGGAGAACCCTAGACAGGCGATTGACGACCTGAACTACGGTCCGACAGGAGGCCAGGCCTGGTTCCTCAAGACCCTGGCGAAGCGACTTCAGGATGTAAGGAAGATTCCCATCAATTGCGAGAATGATTGGGAATGTGTGTCTGTGACAAACGGTTCACAACAGGCACTCTATGCGATTCTTGACACCATGATTAATCCGGGCGACGTGATTATCACTCCCTCCCCAGCATATCTGGGCTTTCTAGTTCCTGCTGTGAAGCTTGGTGCAAGGGTAATCACAGTACCAACAGACCTTGATGGCATGATACCGGAGCATGTGGAGCAGGCCATTATGCTATCCAAGTCGAACTTCGGGAAGTGCCCAGATCTTGTATATGTAGTGCCTGATTCTGACAATCCAAAGGGCACAACACTTCCCATGAGCCGACGTCAAGCTCTGTTCGACATATGTGAGAGTCACAACATTCTCGTTCTAGAAGACTCAGCATATGCTGAGATACAGTTCAAGAAGAATCCACGTGCGATAAAGACTCTCGATAAGGATAATGAACGAGTGGCATATCTTGGCACGTCAAGCAAGGAAGCTGCGGTGTTGAGAGTCGGATACTCAGTATTGCCAGAGAATGTCAGAGAGCAGGTCATCAAGGACAAGGGATACCTAGATCTGTGCACGTCGACACTTGTACAACGCATTCTAGACATCTACTACACGAACTACATCGATGAAGCAATGCGCCAAGCAATGCCAAAGTATAAGGAACGCTACGAGGCAATGGCGAAGGCGATTGACAACTCTTTTCCTGCCGGAGAACGTACTGATCCGACAGGCGGCTTCTTCATCTGGTGGGAGAGTGAGAAACCTTTCGACAGTTCAAAGTTCTTGAAGGAGGTTGCGATACCCAACGAACTATTGTACGTGCCTGGGGAAGCCTTCTATCCAATCACTGGGTACAAGCTTGTCAACAATGGAAGTGAACTCGAGCCAAGTAACCCTAAACAGAATACGATGCGACTCGGTTACTCATATGCTTCACCGGATTTGATTCATGCCGGGATTGAACGTCTTGGCAGTCTTCTATCTAAGCATCTCTAGAGCAGAGTGCCCTCGAAAGGGTTCGACTCTTACTACAATGTGAAGTTCACGAAGTATGTGGCACCATTTCTCATCTCACCAACGTAGGCTCTGAAGTATGGACCAAATAAATCAGGGAATCCTGAATTGATGGCCCACTCTATCCATGACCACGTGGCTTCTTGACTAATCTTGCCTTTTGTGAACTGGCCGTAACTCCAGCTCAGGTATCTCTCTAGTTCCAGCTTGGTCTTCAGATTGTCATCACCACTTTGGCTCTTTCCCACTGTTTCTTGGTCGGCAAGTGACTTGTTGAGCTTCATATGAGTGCTCTGAAGAAGACTCTCAAACTCCCCGGCGGCTTTGTTCATATCGTCAAACTTCTTCTTCTTCCTGGATCGGCCTATTCTTCCCACCGTCTTGAACATCTCTGGGCTGTGGAGAGTAGTGAAACCCTTCTGGCCAAGTGTGTCAGCAAGTCTTTCATTCCAGGGTGTGTTGAAGTAGACCCGTGGGTACCTGAGGAATCCAGGGAATGGAAACTTCAACTCCTTTGCCACTGGGATCACCTGTGCGTAGTAAGCTGCTTCCCCAGTTCCGCCGACATGGACCACAATCGGGAGCAGCGTGTCGATAGCCATCTGTCTTGAATCAACGCGAGGTGATAACGAGCTAGATACATCTGAAAGGTCGGGTGTGTCTGCATTTGTTTCAATCGTAACTACGTCGCCGCAATTGGGGCATTTCCCTGAGAGTACTGCAGTCTTCCCGTTCTCGTTATAGGCCAGTTCAATCCTAGCTCGGTTGCATTCCTTCCTTGGACATTCATAGAAGAACGGTACGTAACTGTCGGTTCGCGCACCTATGTTTGCCCTAAACCCGTTCTTCTCGA
This sequence comes from Candidatus Thorarchaeota archaeon, assembly GCA_048882205.1. Lineage (GTDB taxonomy): Archaea > Asgardarchaeota > Thorarchaeia > Thorarchaeales > Thorarchaeaceae > SMTZ1-83. Next base: position 6,277 of record JBHLRV010000008.1, read on the forward strand.
TGAGTGATGTCGCTGCATCTTGTGCAGCAAGAAACCGTTTCCTGTTCTTTCTTGCCAACAGAAACTCCAGTCCTTCCACCAGGAGAGATCTGAATGGTTCATCAGACGCTGGAAGCAGTGGGATACCGAGGCTCCCCTCGACGTTGAACAGCCGCCCCATGATCTTCGCTCCCCACTCTCCTAGAGTCTTGGAGTTATTGTAGGCCCATCTTGTCAATGCCAGAGCCTGTTCAAGTCTTTCTTCAAGGAGCACACGGACTTTGCTGTCAAGTGATTTTGTCAGTGGACGATAACTACTGCGTATACTCTCTTCCACACGAGTATACCAATCGTACCCGGGCAGAGGGATGACACTCACTGGAGAGTGTTCAAATCCCTCTTCCACTGGGAGCCCTACGAGATTACCTTCTTGGCCGACATTGGGAGTCCTGACGTGCGTGAGTTCACTCTGTACGGTGTCATAATCGGCCAAGAAGAAGAGCGGTGCGAGTTGAAGGTCTTTGTCGTGGCCCAAAGCGGCAATCCTGGCTATTGTGGCCGCCTTGTTGAGAATATAGCAGGGACCACCCAAGACGATGGTCTGATGGCCAGCCTCCACAACACCATTGTAGAGTCTAGTGATATTGGCCTTGACCTTGGGCGTGAGAACGCCGAGTCTTCGATTCGTTTCTGTGAGTGCCTCCACTACACGGGCCTTCTTCTCTTCACTGTGCCATTGAGTCTTTGTATATTCTTCAAGTAAGGGTGAGGTCTTGTCGAAAATGCCTCCCATGGTCAATGCAGGTGTGTCGTACAGTTTGGTCGCCAGCTCAGCCAGTTCTCTCCTCCAAACAAACCGCTGGTATATCTCTGACACACTCGGGCTCATCAAACGGGCCTCCCTAGCCGGCCAGGACTTCCTCGAAGACAGCCTCGTACTTGCGTACTATCTTGTCCGCTGAGAAGCTCTCTTCAACTCGCTTTCTTCCTGCCTGACTAAACTTGCTCCTGAGGGAGTCGTCATCAAGCATCTCAATCACTGCCTGTGCAAACTCCTCAGAATCAAACCCTCTTGTGACGATACCGTCCTTTCCGGGTCGTACGAGTTCAGGTATTCCACCTGCCGGCGTAGTGATCACAGGGAGACCGCAAGCCATTGCTTCGAGCAATACAAGAGGCATCCCTTCAAGTGTAGAGTTCAGAAGAAACACGTCAGAAGAACACATGATATCCTGCATGTTACTCTTTACACCGAGGAGATGTACATTGTCGCAGAGGTCAAGTGCTTCGACCTTTCTCTCCACCTCAATTCGTGTCGGTCCATCTCCTGCAATTATCAGGCGTACATTTGGGCGATGATCAACTACTATCCTCAGAATATCAATGAGCTCCACGACTCGTTTGACTCTGCGGAAGTTTGATGCATGAAGCAGAATCTTCTCCCCGGGATTCAACGCCTTTGCTTCTTCGACGTTCCGTAAGGACACGCACCCGCTCTCAACAATCAGCCTGATGCCATCCAGTCGTCGAAATCGCTCCACATCAATGAAGTTTGGGATGACTTGAATGTTCCTTTCAATTCCCAGCTCGTCATGGGCTTTCTTCCTCAAGAAGTTAGACACAACGGTGACTGCGTCCGCATTCTCCACCGTATGCTTCACAACGGGACGATAGGCGGGGTCCAACCCAAGTGTATGAACATCCGAACCGTGAAGAGTTACTACATAAGGCACTCCAATTATGTCCCTGGCCATGTAAGCCGAAGTGGCATGCGGTATGGCGTAATGGGAGTGAATCAGATCAAGCTTTGAGTCTCTTACGGTCTTGATAATCTTCGACGCCAACGCCACAGTATAGGGTGGTCCAATTGTCTTGAAGAGTGGATAGTCAAAACGGTCAACCAAGTCGACGTAGACGCCCCTTGTCTGCTCCCACATGAGAGAGAAGGGCCTCTGATATGAGATGAAATGGATTATGTGGCCGTTTCGTGCTAGGTGTTGACCGAGTCTAGTGGCAAGATGCCCTGATCCACCCATTGACGGATACAGATTCACTCCTATCCTCAAACAATCCACCGTCAAACAAGGCGAAGACGCGACCCTTTAAGGGAAATGGTCTCGACATTCCCTGCTGGGCATGATGCCTGTGAGCATTAATGGCTTGTGCTTTGCCAAACCTTGATTAGTCGCATCAACAATGACCTCCCCATGAATGACTCCAATGAGGGTTCTATCCTAGTCGTTGTAGCGCATCCTGACGATGAAACTCTTGGAGCCGGAGGAACCATCAGGCAACATGTAGGCCAGGGTATCCCCGTTGACGTTCAGTGTATGACTGGCAATGAGAATAGAAACACCGAGCTCAGAAATGCCTGCAACGTCTTGGGTATTCGTCATCTCTATCTCAGCATTAGAGATGATTTTTCGATTGGCCGCTCTTTGACCAATGAAACTATAGCCGTAATCCTTAAGTCGCGACCGTCTGTGGTTATCACTCACTCCGATGAGGATTACAACAAGAACCACGTTGAGTGTTCACAGATAGTCGAAGAGGCAGTAGAGTGGGCCTCGCACGCCACTGTCTTCGACAATGCTCACAGAGTCCAAAGAGTCTACCATATGGAAGTGAACAACCTTCTCTCAAGGCCTCACGTTCATGTAGACATCACGGACAGCTATTCTGCTGCAATCAAAGCCTTGAAGGAACACAAGTCACAAGTCCCAAAGTCAGACCAATACTATCTGAAGCTATACGATGCAAGAACTCGCCTTCGTGGTGTCCAAGCCGCATGCGAAAGAGCCGAAGCGTTCAGAGTAGTAGTGCCGATGCATGCTGGCCCATTCTATACGAGAAACAGTGTTGACAGACTCATTTGACGGAGCAGGACTTGGCCTAGGTGCCTTCAGCCTTTCTTCTTCTAGCAGCGAGTAGCGCCTTTAGTTCTCCCATCATTCCACCTGGTCCTGCGGGAGCCTTTGGTGCAGGGGCCTTGGCTATGGGCGCTTCGGCAGTGGCTGGAGCCGCGGAGGCCGCAGCTGAAGGTGCCACGCCTACACCACTTCTCTCTAGAGAGCTGATCTTCGCACCCAAACTGTCAACTTGGTTTTGAAGATTGTACACATTCTCCTGTAGTTCGGAGATGGCCTCTGTAAGCTTGGCTGTGATTATGCTGACGACTTCTCCAAGGGCCTTCAACTTCTGTTCGGTGGGGTCTTGGAGTGCCCAGAGGAACTCTTCATCCAGCACCAGTTCGTCGTCTTTGCTCATGCATCTGACCTCCTCAGTCCCCAGTTTGTGTGGGTTTGTCTATAAACATTGTCAGCGTAGATGATGGCTTCCTTCAGTGATTAACTGTTCGGTGTCGTCAGGACAAGCTAATCGCCTTCTGTACGTCGTTCTTGGCCTCAGCAAGAATCCTTTCGACAGTCTTACGAGAGCGGGCTTCACATGTGATTCGAATGACCGGTTCGGTGCCAGAAGGTCTCACCAATACCCAACCGTCCTTCAAGTTGATACCCAACCCGTCGACAGTTATCACATCAATTGTGCCGGTCATTGCCTTTGGAAGCGTATCGGTCAGTTTGGCCATCACTGTGCTCTTCTCATTATTCGGGCATTCTAGCTTTGCTTTCTTCAACGGATAGACAGGGATTTCTGCAATGAGATCTCCAATGCTCTTTCCAGTCCTCGCCATGAGTTCAAGGAGTCTGCATGTTGTTAGAAAAGGCTCGGGAGCAAGCTGAAAGTCGGAAAAGATGAAGACTCCAGAGGCCTCACCCCCAAAGGTTGCACCTATCTCTCTCATCTTGGTTGCCACTTGAATGTCTCCGACAGGCGTTCTTACAGTAACACCACCGGCTTCCTTCACGGTTTCATCTAAAACAAGCGAGCTATCCACTGTTGTTACAATGGCCATACTCTTTCCGCTTCCTATTGTTTCTCTTGCTAGTAGCGCGATGATCCGGTCTCCTCTGACGACCTCTCCAGTATTGGTGACAAAGACTACTCTGTCAGAATCTCCATCGTGAGCGATACCAAGGTCCGCCTCTACTCTTCTTACGGTCTTCACCAGGTCTCCAAGAGAATCTTCGTCGGGCTCAGAACGTCTTGAGGGGAAGTGCCCGTCAGGTACACTGTTTATCGAAACCACCTTGCACGCAAGTCGTGTCATCAGTTGAGGGGCAAGGACCGTTCCTGAACCGTTTCCTGGGTCGACGACAACGCTGAACTCCTTAGAACGGATGAGCGTAGCGTCGCAGTGAGAAAGGATTGAGTCTATATGTTCATCCACTGTACTTCCCAGCTCGCTCTCTGAGCCCAGTCTGTCCCACTCTGCCACTCTGAACTCGCGTGAGTCATAGATGCTTTCAATCCTTGTTTCCTCGTCCGGTGCATACCCCATTCCGTCACGATTCCAGAACTTGACTCCTGTGTACTCTGGGGGATTGTGAGATGCTGTTACCATCAGTCCTGTGTCGAAGCCGTGTTTTTTTGTGATGAAGGAAAGGGTTGGTGTAGGCACCATGCCGGTTCTCACGACATTCACTCCTGTGGACAGAATCCCTGCTGTAAGAGCATCCTCAATCATCTGGCTGGTTGTTCTCACATCCCTGCCAATCACAACGGTGCCCCTCTCCAAGAAGGTCCCCAGTGCCTTCCCCAGTCTCAAAGCCATGAGTGGGTCGAACTCTGTTCCATATACCTTTCTGATGCCAGTCGTTCCGAACAGCCTGCTGGTCATGTTGCTCACCCCAGAGCAAGCTTATGTAGAGAAAAAGGTACCTAGTGGTGTGTGAGGAAAAGGGTCCCCTTCAAGCGGAATACCTCTAAATAACGCGTCACGCAGATGTCTACCTACCGGAGGTCTTCATCTATGCCTTTCTTCGAGTTCCAAGATATGCAACTCCACTACCGTGATGAAGACGAGAGATCCGATAAGAACACAGGACTATCTCTTGTCTTTGTTCATGGCGCAGGGTCCTCACATGAAACATGGGCATTACAGATGAAAGAGTTCAGAGGCTCCCACAGAGCAATCGCTTTGGACCTCTCAGGTCACGGAGAGTCAGACCCTGGCATGGACGAAGCAAGCATCGACCAGGGGTATGCGCTAGAAGTGGCCGCTCTCATAGAGCATCTCGATCTTTCAGACTTTGTTCTCATTGGACACTCAATGGGTGGGGGTATTGTGATGTCGTATACTCTGAATCATGAGTTGCGCAGACCTTGCGCCATCACATTGGTGGACACATCTCCCTGTTTAGAACTATCTCAGCTAGCACGGGGTCTGGCAAAGGAAACGATGGAAACCCAGCTCTTTCTACTCAGAGGGCGAAGAGAAGGAGTATTCCAAGAGGCCTACGACATCATTCGCCGCGAGGAGGATGCCAAACGTAGAACGCCTCGAATCATAACAAGAGACCTTGCCGCGTCAAACAAGTTCGATGTCACCGGACAAACCGGAAACATCGACGTTCCAACCTTTATCCTAGTTGGCGAGCATGATGACATAGTCCCTCCAAATGTGGCAAAGCAGCTTGAGGATGCCATCCCTCGTGCAGATATTGCTGTGGTCAAGGATGCACATCATGTTCCTATGCTTCACAATCCGGAAATGTTCAACCGGCTACTTCGAAAGTACCTGGATTGGGTTGAGAGAGTAGTGTTGTCCTCATAGACATAGAGCACAGTCACCAGATGCGAGTATCAACGACTGCCAGTCATGATATGACGAAACCTTATTAGTGCGCTCGGCTTCATAACGCGCCGGAGAACGCCTGCCACAAGTCACTTCCGGAGGACAAGAACATGAGTAGCAGCTACGACTACCTGTTCAAAGTTGTAGTCTTAGGTGAAGGGGCTGTAGGCAAGACGGCAATTGTTACACGGTTCTCACACGGCTTCTTCCGGACTGACTACAAGACGACCATCGGTTCTCAGTTTGCGGTGAAGAACATCGATATCGCGAAGGACGGCGGAGATGACGTTGTGGTAAAGTTGCAGATCTGGGATGTTGCAGGCCAATCTCGTTTTCAGATTCTTCGTCCGATGTATTATCGAGGATCAAATGGTGGTCTCCTTGTGTATGATGTCAGTCGCCGTCGGACCTTCATGTTGCTTGAAGAGTGGCTTGACGAGCTTCAGAAGGCCATTCAAAAGGAGATTCCACTTGTCCTGGTCGCCAACAAGACCGACCTTCCTGACAGAGTAGTTGAGCCATCAGAAGGAAGGGAGTTCGCTGATGCTCACGGAATGCCCTACGTCGAAAGCAGCGCCAAGACTGGTGAGGGCATCATAGACATATTTGAGCACCTCGGCAAGATACTTGTGGACAAGCGTCAGAAGGGTGTGCGATAGCACACGCTTGTCTACTCATCCCACGTCAGAGTCACTGTTTCTGATTGATTCCAACCGCACAAACCGAATCCATATCAGGGTGGATGTACTGACCTGGTTCGGAAGATGACTCGACCTGATGAGTACTATGCAGTGAACACGATTCCTGCAGTCACATGGGCGCTGGAACTCTATCTCAAGAGTGGAGCTCCATACAGAGACTCAGGAGTAAAAGAGGTCTTATTTCCTGCAGGTCCACACAAGGAGCTGAGGCGCAAGAAAGGTGAGCATCAGATTGCTTTATGGGTTTCAAAGCGGAATGTCTACGTACGGGCGAGATGCAACTTCACAAAAGAGTGTGAAGTCAACACGGACCGAATACCTGGCGATGACCGAGAAGCATTGAAGAAGCTCTCTTGGGACGAAGTGAATTCAAGGGCCTTCTTCAAGACCATCACCAAGTGGCTCTTGCGACTTGATCTTGACTTCGCAACGCTAGTAAGAGCACTCAACACAGTTTGCGATCGAAATGTGAAGAGACCTCTCAGGACAAAGTATGGAAAAGTCTTCAACCGATTCAATGACTACAGACAGGTCAAATGGGCAGAAGATGCAACTCCTGACAACAGGAGCCGCTTCCTGGAAGAGGTGCTAGTCAGAGTTGCCTTCTGGATTCAGTCAGCCGCTCAAGTCGGGGCTCTGATGGAAGGGAAGACCTGATGATTGTTGGTCTGCTTGTCAATCCGATTGCTGGAATGGGAGGACGTGTCGGTCTCAAGGGGACTGATGGAGTCCTAGAAGAGGCCATCCGAAGAGGAGCTGAGCCTGTTGCTCCACGCCGTGCGATTGAGTTTCTTTCAGCTCTTCAGACTGTAATGCAGCACAGTTCAAGAAACGTCAAACTGATTGCTTGTCCTGGAGAGATGGGAGAGCACGTCGCGCTTGAGAGCGGGATAGAATACGATGTTGTCCAAGTCACCATAGGTGAAGAAACGGACGCAGAGGACACTAAGAACTGTGTGGTTGCTCTATATGGTGCAGGTGTCAGGCTATTGGTCTTTGTGGGCGGAGATGGCACAGCAAGAGACATACTTGATGCGCTCCAGGAACACAACATTCGTGATTTGCTTGTGTTGGGAGTGCCCTCTGGAGTCAAGATGTATAGTGGAATCTTCGTCATTAACCCTAAAGACGCAGCCGAAGTAATAAGGCTGGTATCTGATGGTACGGCCACTTCGGCTGAATTTGAGGTCATGGATGCAGACGAGGAGGCCATCAGAGAAGATCGCTTCATAATCAAGCTATATGGCTACCTGAACGGCCCCTCAGTACCTGCGAGGTTCCAAGGAGCGAAACAGGCAAGTCCTGAAACAATGGACGAGCAGGAGGCGCAGGAAGCCATTGCGCGGCACGTGATAGACTCAATGGTGGAAGACGAGTCATACATACTTGGTCCTGGAACTACGGTGAAGACCGTCGCCGATCTTCTTGGGATTGAAAAGACCACCCTGGGTGTGGACCTTTACCATGGAGGCAAGTCGCACAATGATATCAATGAACAAACCATTCTCAATCTAATTGACGATTTTGGCAAGGCGTGGATTGTTGTGTCTCCAATTGGCCATCAAGGAATGTTGTTTGGAAGGGGGAACCAACAAATCAGTCCTAGAGTCATAGAGAAAGTTGGTAAGGACCGTATTCTCGTGATTTGCACTCCAGCAAAGCTCCAGGGGATTGACGGTGGTACTCTCAAGGTCGATACCGGAGACGAGAGCATAGATGAGATTCTGAGAGGTTATATCAGAGTAATCACGGACTACAATGAGATTCGGCTGGTTAAAGTGGCATGATTGTCTTGATGACTGACTTCGGTGAATCTGAATACGTGGGAATGATGAAAGGTTTGATTCACACGATAGCACCCAACACGCCAATCACTGATTTGACGCACACAATCTCTCCTCAATCAGTAAGAGAGGGGGCCTGGGTCTTGATGCAGAGCTATAGGTTCTTCCCAAGCGACAGCATCTTTGTCTGCGTAGTTGATCCAGGTGTGGGGACAGACCGTGATGCTGTGGTTATTGACACGAATAACTATGTGTTCATTGGTCCAGACAATGGTCTGATGTACCCCGCCGCTTTGAGAGATGGTGTGAGGGAAATCTATAGTCTGAATATTGACGATGATGCATCAGTCACGTTTCATGGGAGAGATGTTTTCGCCAAAGCGGCCGCACAATTCGCTAAAGGCGAACCCGGCACATCCATCGGTCCGCAGAAAGCCCATCTAGATGTCAAGCTGGAATTTCATCTTGATGGTCGTGAGGGAGAGGTAGTCCGGATTGATAGATTCGGCAATATCATCACCAACATACCACCCCGGGATACTGATACCCTGCTTCTTAGGGTAGGTTCCATTGAACGGAGAATCAAGCACTTCAGGACCTACTCTGATGGTCCAGACGAAGAACTCTTCACTGTGACAGGAAGCTCAGATACGCTGGAGATTACAGCGAAGAACGCTCGCGCCTCAGATTCGCTCGAGGCATGTGTCGGGGACAGAATCACTCTAGATTGACTCCCACTGGCTAGTTCCTTGTGGTTCGCCATTTTCTCAAGTTCTCAAATCCCTGATTCTCAAATAAGGCGCCAGACCTAAATATCTGGAAAATCAGAGAAGCTCCATGGCTCGTATAGTGGTCATTGGCGGCTGTGGCTCCGTTGGGAGAATCGCTGTCAAGACTCTCGCATCTTTTGATGACTTCTCGGAGATTGTAGTTGCAGACATAGACTACGAGGGTGCTAAATCGTGTGCGGCTGATGTGGGCGAGGACAGGTGTTCAGCGGTGGAAGTGGATGCATCAGATCCCAAGAACATCAAGGAGATCGTCAAGGGTGCGGACGTGGTTCTAAACGTCTGTGGTCCTTTCTACAAGCTTGGACCTATTGTGCTGAAGGCCGTGATTGAAGCAGGTATCAACTACGTTGATGTATGCGATGACTTCGATGCCACGAGACTGCTGCTTGAAATGAATGATGAGGCGAAAGAGGCAGGTATCACTGCATTGACAGGAATGGGCAGCTCTCCAGGTGTGTCCAACCTACTGGCCAAGTTCTGTGCAGATGTTCTGCTCGACGAAGTGGACTCTATTGACATCCTTCATGCTCATGGAGGCGAACCTGCTGAAGGTGCTGCTGTCATGGCCCACAGGATTCACAGCATGCT